>JANOJJ010000238.1:0-1823 GCA_031408155.1 Rubrivivax sp. | reverse complement strand
CAGACCGCGCTGGATGGCGCCCACGCTAGCGGCGCTGACGTTGCCGTACTCGGTGGTGAACTGGCTGCCGTTGTCGCCGACGAACTGCAGCATCACGCGCAGGTCCTTCATGTCCAGCAGCAGCAGGCCGTTGTCGTCGGCTATTCTGAACACCAGGTTGAGCACGCCGGCCTGCGTCTCGTTGAGGGCCAGCATGCGCGACAGCAGCAACGGCCCCATGTCGGACACGGTGGCGCGCACCGGGTGGCCCTGCTCGCCGAACACGTCCCACAGCGTGGCCGGGCACGCCAGGCTCTCGGGCGTGGCCAGGCCGCGTTCCTGCAGGATCGCGGCCAGCTTCGGGCCGACGCGGCCGGCCTGTGTGATGCCGGTCAGGTCGCCCTTCACGTCGGCCATGAAGACCGGCACGCCCAGGGCGCTGAAGCTCTCAGCCAGCCTCTGCAGCGTGATGGTCTTGCCGGTGCCGGTGGCGCCGGTGATCAGGCCGTGCCGGTTGGCCAGCGCGGGCAGCAGTTCGCAGTAGACGTCGCCGTGCTGGGCTACGAGGATCGGGTCGGGCATCGGGCGGCGCTCCATCCATCAGGGGAGCGGCCAGTCTACCCAATCGACATCAACGGCTGTTCGCTGTTCGGTCGCGAGCGATTTCGCAACCGCTTCCTACGACAAGCGTTGCCGACGGCGCCACCAGACAAACGCCGCGCCGCAGGCGCCGAGCACCACGGTCGACGGCTCGGGGACGGCGCCGACTGCAAAAAGCTGGCCCGCACCGATGGCAAAGACCGTGCCGTCCGGGCCGATCACGGTCGGTGTGTAGGGTTGCAGGGCGCCGGCGGTCAGGCGCACGCTCTGCGACAGCGTATTGGTGGCCAGGTCCCAGCGGTACAGCGTGCCGTCCTCGTTGTTGGCGTAGACGGCGCCGGACAGCGGGTCGACGACGGCCGAGTTGATGCACCACTCCGCGCCCACCGGTGAGGCCTGCGTCATCACCTCGAACATGACATTGACCTGGCCGGTCAAGGGATCGATCTGCGTGACGTTGGGGTCGAGGATGGCGATCTTGTCCACGCCGCCGTTGAAGCCGTAGCTGTTGTACTTCGAGAACAACAGGTACTGCGAATTCGCGGCCGAGTGATAGTCGGGCACCATCGACGCGGGCACGATCGACACCGTGGTGTCCCAGCCGAAGGAGCCGGGGATCTTGGTCGTTTGAAGGTCGGCCGAAAAGTGCAACAGGTTGCCGCGAAAGCCGAAACCTCCGGCCAGCACGCCGAAATAGACATCGTTGTCGGGACCGATGGTCGGAGCCGCCGTCGACAACGTGTTCAGCCCGGATACCGACACCTGCGACTGCTGCGCCAGCGTGCCGCTGTTGTAGGCCACCAGGGACCCGCTGGCCAGCGCGACGTACAAGGTCTGGCCATCGTTGCTCAGCGCCGGCGCGCTTTGCATCAGCGGCAAACCGACCTGGTTGTACGTCGCCGTGCCGTTGGCCGCGATGCGCGCGATGCCGCTCGTCAGCCCGGCCACGCTGCTCTGGTAGCCGAAATACACATTGCCCTGAGCGTCCGCGGTAATGGGGGTGTTGATGCGGACGTTGCTGTTGTAGAGGCTCGGGTTGGACTGATAGACGGCATCGCCGTAGAAGGCCAGTCGTGTCGGTGTGACGGCACCGGGCGAGTCGAGGGCGTCGCTGACCGGCGCGACCTCCGGATCGTCCTTGTCGTTGTCGGCCTCGAAGCCATTGGCGTCGTCAGCGATGCTCGGATCCTGTTGCAGGAACAGGAACTGGAGCGAGCCGGTGTAGCCGGAGTCGAAATCGAACC
>JANOJJ010000219.1:0-2933 GCA_031408155.1 Rubrivivax sp. | reverse complement strand
CGTAAGGCGAGCCCGTTCCGGCCGATTTTTGGCTCTGTTGAGCCTTGCTGTCGTCCGGAAAGGCTGCTAGGGTGCCCAACTTGTGACGGACCTGGCCCCCACCGGGGTGCCTCGTGCGCCCGAGCGAAAGGGCCCGCCCCGGGCCATGCAGCGCATCCGCGTTGATGGCTCGAAGGCATGGCAACCAGGAGACGTCTCCGATGGAAACCTTCATCCAGCAGATCATCAATGGTTTGGTGCTCGGCAGCATGTATGCGCTCGTGGCATTGGGCTACACCATGGTCTACGGCATCATCAACCTGATCAATTTCGCCCATGGTGAAGTGTTGATGGTCGGGGCCCTGGTCAGTTGGACCGTCGTCACTTCGATGGCCGGATCGGGTCTGCCGGGCTGGTTGCTGTTGCTGTTGTCGTTGCTGGTGGCGATCGTCGTCTGCGCTGCCCTGAACTTCGCGATCGAGAAGCTGGCCTACCGGCCGCTGCGCAGTGCGCCACGGCTGGCGCCGCTGATCACCGCGATGGGCATGAGCCTGCTGCTGCAGACGTTGGCGATGATCGTCTGGAAGCCCAACCCCAAGCCCTACCCGCCGCTGCTGCCGCCCGACCCGATCGATCTCGGCGGGCCGGTGATCACGGTCACGCAGTGCTTGATCCTGGGGCTGACGGTGGTGGTGCTGGCCGCGCTGATGTACCTGGTCAACCGCACCAAGCTCGGCCGCGCGATGCGCGCCACGGCCGAGAACCCGCGCGTGGCCTCGCTGATGGGCGTGCGCCCCGACATGGTGATCTCGGCTACGTTCATCATCGGTGCCGCGCTGGCGGCGGTAGCCGGCGTGATGTGGGCCGCCAACTACGGCACCGTGCAACACTCGATGGGCTTCCTGCCGGGTCTCAAGGCCTTTACTGCGGCAGTGTTGGGCGGCATCGGCAACCTGGCCGGGGCGGTGGTGGGCGGTGTGCTGCTGGGCCTGATCGAGGCCATCGGAGCCGGCTACCTGGGGGACCTGACGGGCGGTGTGCTTGGCAGCCACTACGCCGACATCTTCGCTTTCGTCGCGCTGATCCTCGTGCTGACGCTGCGCCCGCAGGGTCTGCTGGGTGAGCGTGTGGCCGATCGCGCCTGAGGAGCCCGCCATGAAGAACAAGTTCGTCGTCTTCATCGTCTGCGCGCTGGTGCTTGTCGCGCTGCCGCTGGTGGCACAGCAGTTCGGCCACGGCTGGGTGCGCATCATGGCGCTGGCCTTGCTGTACGTGCTGCTGGCGCTGGGTCTGAACATCGTGGTCGGCTACGCCGGCCTGCTCGACCTGGGCTTCGTCGCCTTTTATGCCGTGGGCGCGTACATGTACGCGCTGCTCGCCTCGCCGCACCTGAGCGAAAACTTCGAGATCATCGCGCACTGGTTCCCGAACGGCCTGCACACGCCGATCTGGCTGGTGGTGCCGCTGGCCGCGCTGCTGGCCGGCTGCGCCGGCGTGCTGCTGGGCACACCTGTGCTCAAGCTGCGCGGCGACTACCTGGCGATCGTCACGCTGGGCTTCGGCGAAATCATCCGCGTCTTCCTGAACAACCTCGAGCACCCGGTGAACATCACCAACGGGCCGCGCGGGCTGGACCGCATCGACTCGATGAACCTGTTCGGCTTCAGCTTCGGCCGGGCGATCGATATTGGCGACTTCCGCATCCCGCCGGTCACGCTGTACTACTACCTTTTCCTGGGGCTGGTGGTGTTTAGCGTGGTCATCTGCCACCGCCTCGAGACCAGCCGCATCGGCCGCGCCTGGATGGCCATCCGCGAAGACGAGGTCGCGGCCAAGGCGATGGGCATCAACACGCGCAACATGAAGCTGCTGGCGTTCGGCATGGGGGCCACTTTCGGCGGCGTGTCGGGCTCGATGTTCGCCGCCTTCCAGGGCTTCGTCTCGCCCGAGTCGTTCAGCCGGATGGAAAGCGTGATGATCGTGGCCATGATCGTGCTGGGTGGCCTGGGCCACCTGCCGGGCGTGATCCTGGGCGCGCTGATGCTGGCCGCACTGCCCGAGGTGCTGCGCTACATTGCCGGCGACATCCGGAACAGGACCGGCGGCCGCATCGACGCGTCGATCCTGCGCCAACTGCTGATCGCGCTGGCGATGATCGGCATCATGCTGGTGCGCCCGCGTGGCCTGTGGCCTTCGCCCGAACATGGCAAGGCCGCACCGGCACCCATGGCCTGATCGCGAAGGCACCACATGACCACCATCCTTCATGTGCAGGGCGTCAGCAAGCGATTCGGCGGCCTGCAGGCGCTGTCGGACGTCGGCATCAAGATCGAGCAGGGCCAGGTCTACGGCCTGATCGGCCCCAACGGCGCCGGCAAGACCACCTTCTTCAACGTCATCACCGGCCTCTACATCCCCGACGGCGGCAGCTTCGAGCTCGGCGGCCAGCCGTATCGCCCGAGCGCGGTGCATGAGGTCGCCAAGGCCGGCATCGCACGCACCTTCCAGAACATCCGCCTGTTCCCCGAGATGACCGCGCTCGAGAACGTGATGGTCGGCCGCCATGTGCGCACGCACTCGGGCCTGATCGGCGCGGTCTTTCGGACCGCCAGCTTCAAGGCCGAGGAAGCGGCGATCGCGCGGCGAGCGCAGGAGTTGCTCGACTACGTGGGCATAGGCAAGTACGCCGACTACAAGGCCCGCACATTGAGTTACGGTGACCAGCGCCGGCTGGAAATCGCGCGTGCGCTGGCCACCGACCCCAAGTTGATCGCGCTCGATGAGCCCGCAGCCGGCATGAACGCCACCGAAAAGGGCGTGCTGCGCGAGCTGATCGACCGCATCCGCAAAGATAACCGCACCATCCTGCTGATCGAGCACGACGTCAAGCTGGTGATGGGCCTGTGCGACCGCGTCACCGTTCTCGACTACGGCAAGCAGATCGCCGAGGGCAC
>JANOJJ010000171.1:0-5357 GCA_031408155.1 Rubrivivax sp. | reverse complement strand
CCTTCAACCACCGCACTGTTCACCGGACTGTCGGGCCTTTCCTCCAACGCCCGCCGGCTCGATGTTGTTGCCGATGACATCGCAGCCGCAGCAGGGCGTGCATCGCCATCGGCATGCCCTGGTGTGGCTGCAGACCCTTGTCGACACCGCCCATGCGGCTGCCGCGGCCGCCCGCCAGGATCAGGCCCGTGATTGCTTGGCGCGGAATCGGCATCGCTTGCCTCACTCGATCATGTCGAAGGCCTGCGTCTCCACCTGCACGAAGGCGCGGGTGAGGTCGGCCAGCGCGTGCAGCCACGCCGCCTTCGGATGGGCCGCGACCGCGTCGCACAAGGCTTCGACCCAGGGCTGCAGGTGGGCGCGGAAGAAACGGCGCTGGCGCTCGAGGTTGCACAGCGCCACGTCGTCGCCGGCGATCAGCCATCGCATGACCTCGAATTCGAACGCGATGTGGTCCTCGGTCTGGCTGTCGCGCTCGTCGCGCGTCAGGCCGATCTCGGCCAGGTCCTGGCGCAGCAACGCCAGCGGCCGCTCGTTCAGGGTGCCGGCGATGTAGTACGAACCGTGGGCAAACACATCGGGCTTGCCGACCCCGCCAAACAGGGCGTCGTAGGCCTCGCTTGCGGTGGCCGGCGTGGTGCCGCGCAGGGCCGCCACCAGGGCCTCCCAGGGCCTCTCGAGAAGTGCGCCGGGCTCGCCCGCCGGTGTCACCGCGACGCCGAACAGCTGCACCAGTTAGGCGTCGGGCGCGGCTTGCCACAACCGCGCCAGCAAGCCCTAGAGCTCGGCACGCGCCAGCTCCTCGCGGTCGTCCGCCAAGGCGAAACCGAGGGCGCGGATGGTGGCGCCGTCGTCGCCGGGCCGCAGTCTCGTCGAGCTCGACGTCATAGGTCGGTGATCCGGGTTTCGTTGGCGTTGCTGTGGATGTCGATCACGCGGCAGTCGCCGCACATCTTCAGCCGCTCGAAGGCCGCGCCCTGGAAGGCCGAATGTCCGGCCAGCTTGCCGAGCATCGACTCGATGGCCTTGAGGGTGCCGAACGGCTTGGCGCAGCGCACACAGGCGTAGGGCGGCATCTCGTTGAGCACGCGCGGCGCCTTGCGTGCGCGGCCTTCGTCAGCCAGCCACAGGCGCGGCTGCAGCGTGATCGCGTGTTCGGGGCAGGTGCTGGCGCACAGCCCGCACTGCACGCAGTTTTTCTCGATGAAGCGCAGTTGCGGCCGGTCGGCGTTGTCGAGCAGCGCCCCTGCAGGACAGGCGCCGACGCAGCTCAGGCACAGCGTGCAGGTGTCGGCGTTGACAGTCAGGCTGCCGAACGGGCTGCCGGCAGCCGGCAGCGTGATGTCGTCGAGGGGCGCCGGCGCGTGTCGGCGCAGGTGGTCGATCGCCAGGTCCAGCGTGTTGCGCTTGTCGCTCTGGGCCGCAGCGGCCAGTGGGCGTGCCACGCCGCGGGCCGGCGCGCCGCGCAAGGCGAGATCGAGCGCGGGCAGGTCGCGTGCGTCGCGCACCTCGAGCAGTTCGAGGTGACCGCTGCCGTAGCCCAGGCCTTCGAGGATCGCCTGGCCGACGGCCATCTGCTCGCTCAGGGCCTGGCGGTAGTCGGGCGCCACTTCATCGGTCAGCAGCACCAGCACCTGCGACGCGCCTTGCGCGATCGCCAGCAACCACAGGTCGAGCCCGACGCTGGCGGTGTGCCACAGCGCCAGCGGCAGCACCCGCGCGGGCACGCCGTGGGTGGCGCGGTCGGTACGCGCGGCACGCCCCAGTTCGCCCAGCCAGCGCGCGCCGGCAACGTCGCTGTGCAGCAGCAGCGCGGCGTCGCGGCCACCGGCCAGGCGGTAGGTGTCGAGCAGCGCGCGCAGCACGCGACCCTGATCCGGCGCGGCCGGGTAGGCGTAGGCCAGTGCGCCGCTCGGGCATACCGTGGTGCAGGCGCCGCAGCCCACGCACAGGTGCGGCTCGACGATCACGCCACCGCCCTGTCCCTTGGCCTTGCCCTTGAGCACGGCGTCGCTGCGGATCGCGCGCGTCGAGCACACATCGATGCAGGCCGTACAGCCGATCTGCTGGTTTCGGCTGTGCGCGCAGAGCTTTTGCTTGTAGTGAAAGAAGCGCGGCTTGTCGAATTCACCGACCAAGTCGCGCAGCTCGAGCACCGCGTCGAACAAGGCACCGGCGGCCTGGCCACCCGGCGGCACGTGGAAGTAGCCCTGCGGCGGTTGGTGCTGGCTGAAGGCCGGCTGCGGGCGCAGGTCGAGCACCAGGTCGAACGACTCGGTGGTGGCCTGCGCCGCGCGTGTGAAGTCGATTGCACCGGCGGCGTCGCACACCCGGACGCAGTCGCGGTGGCTACGGCAGGCATCGAGGTCGACCTGGTAATCAAAGCCGATGGCGCCCTCAGGGCAAGCCTCGACGCAGGCGTTGCAGCGCGTGCACAGGTCGAGATCGATCGGATTGGTGCTTTCCCATTGCGCTTCGAACGCGCCGAGCCAGCCTGCAAGGCGGACCACCCGGCCCGCGTGCACGACCCGTTCTCGCGCCTGCGGCAAGGCGCCGCCGCTGCCCTGCAGCAGCAGCGTCACCTCGAGTGGTCCGTCCAGGCGCTGCGCAGCGGCCTCTGCGGCGTCGGCCGGGCCGATCACCAGGCAGCGGCCGGACGATCGATACGGCACGGTGGCCACCGGCGCGGGTGGCGGCAGCTGGGCCGCCGCGAGCAGCGCGGCCAGTTTGGGCGTGGCCTGCGCAGCGTCCTTCGACCAGCCGCCGGTTTCGCGCAGGTTGACGAAGCGGATCGGCCGTTCACTGATCGACGGTGCGCCTTCGGTCTCTTCGTTCAGCGCCACGAACAGGCGCTGCTCCTGGGTGCAGGCCACCAGCAGTTCGTCACCGCTCTTGGCCGCACGCTGGAACGCGGCAGCCTCGCGCCGGCACAGCAGCGTGTGGCTGGCTTCGAGCCCGTCAAGGCGCGCGGCCGGGTTCTTCGACAGGGCCTGCCGGATCGCCGCAGCGTCCAGTGGCATCGTGCGGTTGCAATCGCAGATCAGCGTCTTCATTCGGCAGCGGTTCGGGTTCTGTGGTTGGGACGGGGGCGGGGTCGGACGCCGCGACGCGGTCCGCTGGATCGGCCGTGGGGCCGGGATTGTGCGCTGCGGGCGCTGCCGCAGCAGCGGCGGCGGCCTTGTCCTCGTCGTCGAACAGGCCAAGGAACTGGCTCTGCACCATCTGCCGCAGCATCGACGCGGGTAGCGGGTCGGGCTTGCCGTAGTCGTCGATATAAGTGTCGAGCCCGTCCATCACGTTGAAATGCGGGTCGGTGAAGAGTTTCTTCAGCGCCGCGTTGCGAACGTCGGGCTGCACGTCGCGCGCCACGAAGCGCGAGAAGTCAGCAGCGTCGTGCGGCAGGCGAGCCACGTCGTCCAGCGTGGGCGCTGGCAGCGGGGCAGGCGGCGCAGCCGGTACGGGAGCTTGGGCCGCGGCAACGGGCGTGGCAGCAGCAACGACAGCAGGCGGCGGCGGCTCAGCCAGCGGCTCAGCCACCGGCTCGCCCTGCCGCGCCGTCGCCTTGCGCCGCGACCAGCGTGAGACAAACCCGTCGTCGTCAGCCATGGCAGCGCCTTCAACGCCTGTCGGGTGCGACGAACGACGCCGGCCGCTTGCGTTGCTTGGGCTCGGGGCGGTAGTGGCTGTCGGTGTAGGCCTGCAGCCAGTCGCGCACGTCCGGCGGCAGCGGCACGTTGTCGACCCGCTCCTGCGCGTCGAGCAGGCGGCCGGCCTCGTTGTACGACAGCATCACGCGCTCGGGCCGGGCGACCGACGGGTCAGCCTCGTCTTGCCGCCACATCACGAACCAGACCGGGCAGCCCGAGCTGAGGTTGAGGTGGTAGCCCTCGCCTTCGTCGGCATGCAGGCTGATGTCGAATCCCGGGTACAGGAAGCTGGCGTGTGTGCCGTCATCGCGCAAGAGGCGTGCAGCGAGGCCGAACTGGCCGTCGTCGAGCACCACGTCGGCCAGCCGATGGCGCCAGTCTTCCCACTGGTTGGGCTGGCGCTGGCGTTCGAACACCAGCGCCACCCGCAGGCTCGGCCGCGGGTCCATGGTCGGGTCGGCAGCCGGCGACTCGGCGCTCACCCTGCCACCACGCGCACGGCAGGGTGCGCGGGGTGCGGCAGCGGTTCGGCGTCGAAGCGTTCGAAACCCGTGTAGCACAGGAAGTGCCGATTGGCCGCACGCCCGAACAGCGCCATGCCCAATCGGGTCGCCAATTCATGGCCCATCTGCGTGACGCCGTTGCGCGACACGACGATCGGCACGCCCATCTGCGCGGCCTTCATCACCATCTCGCTGGTCAGCCGGCCGGTCGTGTAGAAGACTTTGTCTGCCCCATCCACCCCGTACAGGTCCATCCAGCCGGCGATGGTGTCGATGGCGTTATGGCGCCCCACATCCTCCACCAGCATCAGCATCTCGCTGCCGCGGAACAGCGCACAGCCGTGCACCGAGCCAGCCTTGCGGTGGATGCTGTCCTGCTGGCGCACCACCTCGAGCATGCTGCGCAGGGTGGACTGACGGATGCGGGCGCAGGCGGCGTCGGGCAGGCGCACCGAAGCCAGCTGCGTCATCACGTCGCCGAACACCGTACCCTGGCCGCAGCCGGTGGTGACCACACGCTTCGCAGTCCGTGCTTCGATGTCGGCCACGCCGGTGTGGGTCTTGACGGATGCGGCGCCCACCTCCCAATCGACCTGGATCGCTTGTATCGCCTGCACCGAATCGATCAGGCGCTGGTTGCGCAGGTAACCCAGCACCAGCAACTCGGGCTGCGAGCCCAGCGTCATCAGCGTGACCAGTTCGCGCTTGTCGACGAACACCGTCAGCGGCCGCTCGAGCGGGATGTGGATGCGCCGGCGGTCGCCGTATTCGTCGACGATCTCGATCTCGCGCAACGGATCGACCTGCGCCGCCGACAAGCGCGGCGCGCCCGGCACCGGCTGCAGCGGTACAAGGTCCGACACGGTGACCGGCATCGTGGACATCAGGCTCGGGCGGTGCTCACTTCTTGGCCGGTGTTGCCGGTGTTGCCGGTGTTGCCGGAGTTGCCGGCGCGGCTGGCGCCGCAGCGGCCGTGTTGACGGCCGCAGCGGCGCCCGACGCAGGCACCGGCGGCGCATAGACGAAGGGGCCCGGGTCGGCGCAGGCCGGCGTATCGGTGGCAGGCTTGACATCCTTGCCGGCCTTCTTGACCGAGTCACGGTAGGTCGCGGTCACACGTTCCATCGACTTGCACAACTGGAAGTCGGCCACCTTGTTGGCGTGTGCGGTCTTGGCTGCTGCTTCGACGGCCTTGGCCTTGGCTTCG
>JANOJJ010000150.1:0-2844 GCA_031408155.1 Rubrivivax sp. | reverse complement strand
CCCACTGCCCCCCGGCCCCCACACTCGCGCAAACGCGGTCACCCCGGCCGGCCAACTCCCGCGGGCCCCTCGGCACCCGCGGCGGTGGCGGCGGCCGGGCCTCGGCCCGGCCGCCCGGCACCATCCAGCGAGTCCCCACTGCCTACCGTCGCTGTCGCTGCACTTTCCCGTCTCGTCCGCTCAGCCCTGCACGGCCTCGCCGTGACCCGCCGGCAAGCGCAAGCCGAAGCGCAGCACGCCGTCAGGCGCGACCCTGCCCTGCACTTGCCGGCGCGCCTCCAGCACGTGCAGGTGAGCGATCGCTTCACCGATCGCGAAGGTGGTCTGGTGCAGGTCCAGTGGCCGCCGAAACAGCACCGGCAGCAACTCGGCCGCGCTGCAGGGCGCCCTGGTGCACGCCTGCAGGGTTTCGGCCAGTCGCTCGTCATGGTGCTGCTCGAGCTGCCCGATGCGGTCCTGCAGCCCGGTGAACGGTTTGCCGTGCGACGGCAATACCAGGGTCTGCACCGGCAAGTCGCGCAACTTGCGGATCGACGCCAGGTACAGCTCGAGCGGGTTGGCCTCGGGCTCGAGGTCGCCGACACTGACATTGGTCGAGATGCGCGGCAATACCATGTCGCCCGAGATCAACACGCCCAGCGCCGGCGAATACAAGGCCATGTGCTCGGGCGCGTGCCCGTACCCCGCGCTGCAAGTCCAACCCTGACCGCCGATGTTGACCGCTTGTCCGTCCATCAGCCGACGGTAGCGGCTCGGCACCTGCGGTACCAGGCTGGCGTAGTGGTCGCGGCGCGCACGCACGCGCTCCAGTGCGTCGGGGTCGGTCAGTCCATGGCGGGCAAAGAAACGTGCCGCCGCTTCGCCGCCGACGCCGCTGGTGCTGACAGTGGCCATGCGGGCGCTGTTGAAGTCGGTTGCACTCATCCACAGGCGGCACTCGTGGTCCGGTGTGCTCCAGCGCTCGGTCAGCCAGAACGCCAGGCCCAGGTGGTCGGGGTGCATGTGGGTGACGATCACGCGCAGCACCGGCAGGCCTTCCATCTCGTGTTCGAACAGCTGCTCCCAGTTGGCCCGCGTATCGTCATTGGCGATGCCGCAGTCGACCACCGTCCAGCCGTCCCGGCCGTCGATCCGATCACGCAGCAGCCACAGGTTGATGTGGTCGAGCGCGAACGGCAGCACCATGCGAACCCAGCGCAGCCCACGCGCCACCAGCAGGCTGCCCCCCGGGCGGGGCAGCTGGTCGCCCAGCGGGTAGTGCAATGCGGCTTCGTGGGCGTTGGCCATGCGGTGCGACTCGGATCGAGGGAACGGGTCGCGGCGGACCGTCCGTGAACGGGCGCCGCCCGGGCGGACGGCGAAAGCGGTTAAATTGACGTTTACGTCAACGTCAGTCTAACCATGGCCGAAAAACTGCGCTCCCGAACCGCGGGCCCGCCCGACGACGTGCCGCCGCTGCGCTCGGCCGGCGCCGGTCCGGCGCCACGCGCCAGAGGGCCGCGCGCCTACACCATCACCGGTCTGGCGCAAGAGTTCGACATCACCCCGCGTGCGATCCGCTTCTACGAGGACTCGGGCCTGCTGACCCCCGCGCGCGCGGGCCGCAACCGCGTCTACAGCTACCGCGACCGCACGCGCCTGAAGCTCACGCTGCGCGGCAAGCGGCTGGGCCTGAGCCTGCAGGAGATCAAGCAGCTGGTCGAGATGTATGACTCGCCGTCCGACACCGCGCCGCAGCTGACGGCCTTTCTTCAGGTGCTGGGCGACCATCGCAAGCAGCTCGAACAACAGCGCGAGGACCTCGAGATCACGCTGGCCGAGATCGCCCAGCACGAGGCGCGCTGCCGCGCCCTGCTGGCCACCGCCGCCGGCAAGAGCCGCCGCCGGGTCTGAAGGCGCCGCGGTCGCGCCCGTATCATTGACGTTGACGTAAACGTCAAGCGCCGGAAGCACCGGCTGCGCCCCCCGGAGACACGCCATGAACCTGCCCGGCCTCGACTTCCAGCTCGGTGAAGACATCGACGCGCTGCGTGACGCGGTGCGCGCCTTCGCCCAAGCCGAGATCGCGCCACGCGCCGCCCAGATCGACCGCAGCGACCAGTTTCCGATGGACCTGTGGCGCAAGATGGGCGAGCTCGGTGTGCTCGGCATCACCGTGCCCGAAGCCTACGGTGGTGCCGACATGGGCTACCTGGCGCACATGATCGCGATGGAGGAAATCAGCCGCGCCAGCGCGTCGGTCGGGCTGTCCTACGGCGCGCACAGCAACCTGTGCGTCAACCAGATCAAGCGCAACGGCAGCGATGCGCAAAAGCGCAAGTACCTGCCCGGACTGATCAGCGGCGAGCACGTGGGAGCACTGGCCATGAGCGAGACCGGCGCCGGCTCCGACGTCATCAGCATGAAGCTCAAGGCCGAAGGCAAGGGCGGCGTCTACGTCCTCAATGGCAGCAAGATGTGGATCACCAACGGCCCCGACGCCGACACCCTGGTGGTCTATGCCAAGACCGAGCCCGAGCTCGGCGCTCGTGGCGTCACCGCCTTTCTGATCGAGAAGTCCATGCCGGGCTTCTCGGTCGCCCAAAAGCTCGACAAGCTGGGCATGCGCGGCAGCCACACCGGTGAGTTGGTGTTCAACGACGTCGAGGTGCCGGCCGATAACGTGCTGGGCACGGTGAACGGCGGTGCCCGGGTGCTGATGAGCGGGTTGGACTACGAGCGCGCCGTGCTGGCCGCCGGGCCGATCGGCATCATGCAAAGCGTGATGGACAACGTGGTGCCCTACATCCACGACCGCAAGCAGTTTGGCCAGAGCATCGGTGAGTTTCAGTTGATCCAGGGCAA
>JANOJJ010000149.1:0-6188 GCA_031408155.1 Rubrivivax sp. | reverse complement strand
GCTTCGAGCTGAGGGCGTTGACGTTGAAGTGCTGACTGGCGCTCAACTGGCGGCGGATCAGTCGAATGACATTCGCCTCGTCCTTCGTGGTGGATCTTGAGCATGATGTGCGTGGCCGTGTTCAGGTCACGCTGAAAATACTGCTGCAAGACCATGACGACAAACTCCATCGGGGTGAAGTCGTCATTGAGCAGCACCACCTGATACAGCGACGGCGGTTTGGTCCGCGCTGCCTTGCGCTCGGCCACGACCGTCCCCTGGCCACCGGCGCGCCCGGGTCGCGCAGGCGCCTTGGGAGGCAGTTGTGGTGGTCCTTCATCGGGCATGACTCATTCTAGCCAGCAAGCCTCGAGCCCGTGCGCTACCGACTGCCCGGCCTTCCTGCTCGACATGTTGTTCCGAAGACAGTGACATCAAGCCCCGGATCAGCATGCCCAAGCGGCATCATTCGGACCTTTCAGCCTGAGCGCAGCAGCTACCCGGGCCGCGCTTGGTCACGCCGTGGGTCGGAGCGGGCCGGTGACCCGAAGCAAGGCAGCAAGGCCGCGTTCGAGGTCATGCAGGGCCCCCAAGGGCAGTTCGGCCCAGAACATCAGGCCTGCAGGCCAAGGCGAGCCTGCAAGGCCGGCGCCCCAGGGTTGGTGGAACGTGGGCGCGTCTGGCAACCGGCGGTCGATTCATTTCGGTCATATCTGACAGAACTCGGTCGGTCTGCCGGCTCGTCAGAGCCTGGCGGGTCGGTCGAGCCGGCCCAACCGATGCACGAGACCGGCCTGCTCGCGGCGAACGCGTTTGCCGGCTTCAAACAGGTGTACTTCGGCGGCGACCAGAATGCGCTGCCCGCACTGACCACATCGCGCCAGATCGGCTGACCAGCCCAGGAGACCCGCACCATGAAGACCCGCATCACCGAACTCTTCGGCATCCAGCACCCCATCATCCAGGGCGGCATGCACTACGTGGGCTTTGCCGAGCTGGCGGCGGCCGTATCCAACGCCGGCGGCCTGGGCATCATCACCGGCCTGACCCAGCGCACGCCGGAGTTGCTGGCCGACGAGATCCGCCGCTGCCGCGAGATGACCGACAAGCCCTTCGGCGTCAACCTGACGTTCCTGCCCGTCGTCGCCTCGCCTGACTATCCCGGCTACATCAAGGCCATCATCGACGGCGGCATCACGGTGGTCGAAACAGCCGGCAACAACCCGCAGAAGTGGCTGCCTGCGCTGCACGAGGCCGGCATCAAGGTTATCCACAAGTGCACGTCGGTGCGCCATTCGCTGAAAGCGCAATCAATCGGCTGCGATGCCGTCAGCGTCGACGGCTTCGAGTGCGGCGGCCACCCGGGCGAGGACGACGTGCCCAACTTCATCCTGCTGCCGCGCGCGGCCGACGAGCTGAAGATCCCCTTCGTGGCCAGCGGTGGCATGGCCGACGGGCGCAGCCTGGTGGCCGCACTGGCGCTGGGCGCCGAAGGCATCAACATGGGCACACGCTTCATCGCGACCAAGGAAGCGCCAGTGCACGACAACGTCAAGCAGGCCATCGTGGCCGCCAGCGAACTCGACACTCGACTGGTGATGCGCCCGCTGCGCAACACCGAACGCGTGCTGCGGAACGCCGCAGTCGACCGGCTGCTGGAAAAGGAACGCAGCCTCGGCGCCAGCCTCAAGTTCGAGGACATCGTCGACGAGGTGGCGGGCGTCTACCCGAAGATCATGCAGGACGGCGCGATGGACGCCGGCGCCTGGAGCTGCGGCATGGTGGCCGGCCTGATCCACGACGTGCCCACGGTGAAGACACTGATCGACCGCATCATGGCCGAGGCCGAGGCCATCATCGGGCAGCGCTTGCAAGGGATTGCGGCGGCGTGAGTCGCTGCCCCGGGTTGCAAGGCGTCGCGGGACCGCGCGTGTCCGGCAGGGCCTGGGCCGTTGATGAGTCGATCTCAGCGTTGATACCATGGCCATCGGCGCCACACGATGCAGCCTGCAAGGACCCGATGAACAGCCTTGGCCGAAAAGTCCTCGTCGCGTCGTTCAGCATGCTGGTCCTGTTGATCGGCTGTTATGCCCTGGTCGCCCGCGAGCTGGCCGAGTGGAACGATGCGTCGGCGTCTTCCATGCTCGACTTCCGACGCGCGCTGCTCGATGCCGAAATCCATTCGGGATTGGCGCGCACCGTGGGCGAGACGGCGAGCTACGCGCTGACGGGCAACACCGACTACCGGTCCGAAGCGACCGAGTCGCTGGAGCGGGCAAGGCTCGCCGCAGCCGAGTTGCGACGGATTGCAGACCAGACCGCTGCGCGAAGCGACGTCGACCATGGTCGATTCCTGCAGCGGCAGGTCCGTCTTTTGCAATCGGCGCAAGCGCAATTGAACCAGGTCAGCAGCGCGGTGTCCGCGGGCGGCCCCTTGCGCGCCGCTGTCGCGCTGCGTTCGATCTATGCCGACGAGGCCGAGCGCGATGCCCTGTGGCAAGAGATCACCGCGCATCGCCAGCAGGAACGGCTGGACGACGAGCAGGCCTTGCACGATCACGGCCGCCGCGCCCCCCTGCTGTTGCTGGCGGGAGTCGCCACCTGCACGGCCATGATGGGCCTTTTCATCGCCTACGTCCGCTGGCGCGTCGTCGGTCCGCTCACGACCCTGGCGCAACTGACCACGTCCGTCGCGGCAGGCGATCTGACGCAACGCGCCGAACTGACCCATCGCGACGAAATCGGGCAATTGCAGTGCAGCTTCAACCAGATGGTCGTCGACCTCGAGCGGCAGCGGCGCGAACGGTCGGTGCTGGTTGAAAGCCTGGCGCGCTCGCGCGACGCCGCGCAAGCGGCGAACCGGGCCAAGTCGGACTTCCTGGCCAACGTCAGCCACGAAATCCGCACGCCGATGAACGGTGTCGTCGTCAGCCTGGATCTGATGCATGAAACCGCGCCCGACGAGGAGCTGCGAAGACTTGCCGAAGTGGCGCGCACCTGCGCACGCAGCCTGCTCGGCATGCTCAACGACTTGCTCGATTTCTCGCGCATCGAGGCCGGCCGGCTGGAACTCGAATCGGTCACCTTCGAGCCTCTGCGGCTCGTCACCCAGATGGTCGAGCTGCACGGCATGCGTGCGCGCGCCAAGGGCCTGGTAGTGACCTGCCAGGTCGCCGCCGACGTACCGGCCAGGCTGAATGGCGACGCGATGCGACTGGGCCAGGTGCTGTTGAACCTGCTCGACAATGCCATCAGATACACCGAGCGCGGGTCGATCGACGTGTCGGTGTCGGTCGACCCGCCGCTGCTCCTGCCGGTGCAGGTGCAGGTCCCGGGCCAGGCGGCCGGGCGGCCGGTAGTGCTGCGCCTGCGCGTTACCGACAGCGGCGTCGGTATCCCGCCAGAGGCGGCGCAGAAGATCTTCCAGCCGTTCTACCAGGTCGAAGGGGCGGCCGCCTGCAACCACGGCGGCGTCGGCCTCGGTCTGGGCATTGCCCGCCAGGTGGCGCGCCTGATGGGCGGCGAAATCGGCTTCGACAGCGAGGTCGGCAAAGGATCGAGCTTCTGGTTCACGGCGCGCTTGCTACCCGACACTAACAGCGGTGCAGAGGCCGCGCCCGCAGCGCAGCCGCGGCGCCAGCATCCGGCCGGCAAGGCGGTGCTGCTGGTCGAAGACCATAGCGATACGCGTGAAGTCATGGCACGCGCGCTGCGGCGCCGCGGCTTGCATGTGACCACGGCAGAGGATGGACGGGTCGCGCTGGCGTTGGCCGCCGCGGCGGACTTTGACCTCGTGCTGATGGACTGCCGGATGCCGAACATGGACGGATTCCAGGCCACGCGCGCGATCCGCGCGCTGGGTGACGGGCGCGCCACGGTCCCCGTCGTCGCGCTGACGGCCTATGGCCTGACCGAGCCCAAGCAGCACTACCTGGACGCCGGGTTCGACGACCTGGTGGTCAAGCCTTACTCGCTCGAGGATGTGGAAACGGTGCTCTACCGCTGGCTGGTGCTGGAACGCCGCGAGAGCGTCCTGCCCCCGAGGGCAAAGGACGTCTTCGCCGCCACGGCCCGGCCTTCGAAACGGACGCCGAACCCCGACCCGACGTGGCCGTCGCCTGGCCGAACGGATTCCTGAGACGCGCGCGACAGTGGTGCGCTGGGGTGAGATCGAGGTGGCGCGCACGCCGGGCATTGCGCGTGCTGGAGGCCGCCTGTCCACCGGGCTTGCACCTGCCGTCAAGCGGATGCACGCTGCAGCGGCTTGCGGTCAGGCGGTTGCGCTCGTTGTCGTGGGCGATGGACCGGATGCCTGCGCGGCAGGTCGAGCAAGCGGCTAACGACGCGCTTGTAGGACATCGCCTACGGCAGCAAGTCGTGTGGTCCTCTGTCGCCGGCCATTGCCGCAAGCCACATTGACGCCGTGCCGCAATGCGCGCTGCGCGATGTGCTTAGCGGGCAAGTGCGCTGAGGCATCAATCAATTCCACCCATCAAATCCGCTGGAGTTACAGATGACAAAAACCCTCAAGTTGTCCTGCATGGCTGCGCTGCTGGTCGCGATTCCGACCACGGCATCTGCCTTTGAAGTGGGTACACCAGCCACCTACAGTGACCTGCTGTGGAACGTATCGACCAGCGTGGCCGGTCTGTCCGGTTGCACCGAGTTGCAGGTCGATGCGACGGCCGAGTTGGTGAATTCGTCCAAGTTGTCGATCTTCGGCGCGCTGAACTGTCCGTTCCAGCAAGGCGGCAGCTACGGCATCGTAGGAAGCGGGTATTTCGGCGCCGACGGCTCCTTCAACATGACCTTGATCGTGGGTTCGAGCACTGCGCTCGAATGCATCCGGTGGAACGGCTTGAGCGGTTCCTGTACGTTCCTCGATCTGTCGGGCGCCTCGCTCGGAAGCGCCTTCCTGGCGTTTCGCTAGACCTGAACGGCCGCGCTCGACCTCATGGCAACAACCTCACGCCGGCTGGTGCAAGCAGCGGTCGTGCTCGGTGCCGCGATCGTGGCGTGGCTGATCCTGGGTGTGGACCGTTCAGCGCCTGAGGTTCACTTGCCGACAGGCATCGATACGAGACCAGCGCCGATTGCGCAGGCGGTGGCCACGCCGGCCCCTGCAACTTCGCGCCCCGACACTGCCGCGCTGCCCACCGTCGTGCTTGGCGGCGTGGTGGCGGGGTCGGATCACGACAACTTGGCCATCGCGTCGGTCGATCGCGGTCCGCAGGTGTTGTTGCGAGTCGGTGACTCGATCGGCGGCACTGCAACGGTTGTGCGCATCGACCATGATTCGATGACCTATCGATCCGGCGGCAACGAAGTTCGCGTGTTCGTCAGGCCCGCCCCGAGCGCTGTAGCAACGGCCACTCCAAACCCACCAGTCAAGACCTATCCAGGCTTTGTCGCCGCTGCGCCGGCCATTGCTCGGGCCAACGGCGCTGAACCCGGCAGCGGCAACGAGGCATTTCGACAGGCCTTCGAAACGAAGATGCAAGCCATCGCTGCACGGCGCTGAAGGGCACCTGCGGCTGAGGACGATAATCGCCTGGATGCCATCCACCAAGCGCCCCATGACTGCAAAGCAACCTGCCAACGTGGGAGTCACCGCGCCCGACTCCACATCGCATGCGGATGAGCGCGTCCGCTTCGACCAGGTGTTGCGCCGGCTGGTCGACGCCAAGCTGAAGAAGCCCGCTCCCAAGCCTGCCAAACCGCCCAGGAAGCTCTAGGCGGACGGGCTCAGGAGCAAACGGCGTCGGCGCCCAGCTTGAATAGCGACACTGTCTCCAACAACTCGTGCGCCTGAGACTTCAGGCTGTCGGCTGCCGCGGCCATTTCTTCCACCAGCGCCGCATTCTGCTGAGTAACCTGGTCCATCTGGGTGATGGCTTGGCCGACCTGCGAAACACCCTGGCTCTGTTCGGCACTGGCGGCGCTGATCTCACCCATGATCTCGGTGACGCGCTGGATGCTGCTGACCATCTCCTGAATCGTGCCACGTGCCTGATCCACCTGCACGGTACCGAGTTCGACCCGTTTCACGCTGACCGTGATTAGGTCCTTGATTTCCTTTGCCGCCAGGGCCGACCGTCCGGCCAGACTGCGCACCTCGGAGGCAACCACCGCGAACCCACGGCCATGGTCCCCGGCGCGTGCCGCTTCGACCGCCGCGTTGAGAGCCAGGATGTTGGTCTGGAAGGCGA
>JANOJJ010000093.1:0-4948 GCA_031408155.1 Rubrivivax sp. | reverse complement strand
GGCCCGACGGGCCGGCGTTCGGCGCCGCTGCGTACGACCTGGCGCGCGGCACGCGCACCGGGCTGGGGGCCTTCATCGCTGCGGCCGAGCAGCGCGGCGACCGCATCGTGGTGCCCGTCAATGCCACCGCCAACCCCAGCGGCCCGGTGCACGACGCGGCCTTCGAGGCGCTGGCGACACCGATCGTCGACGCGGTGCGCGAGGGCTGCGACCTGATCCTGCTCGACCTGCACGGCGCGATGGTCACGCAGTCGCTGGTCGACGGCGAGGGCGAACTGCTGCGCCGAGTGCGCGCGGTGGCGCCGCGCACGCCGCTGGCGGTGGCGCTGGACCTGCACGGCAACATCAGTGCGGCGATGGTCGCGCACGCCGACATCATGGTCGGCTTCAAGACCTATCCGCACGTCGACATGCATGAGACCGGCGAACATGCCGCGCGGCTGGCCTACGCCTGGGTCGACGGCGGCCGCCGCCCGGCGCTGGCCTGGGCGCAGCCGCCGCTGCTGTCGCACACACTGCGCAGCGCCACCGGCGCCGGCGCGATGCAGCGCGCGGTGCAGCGCGCGATGCAACTCGAAGCCCAGGGCCTGCAGGCCGTCAGCGTGTTCGCCGGCTTCTCGCTGGCCGACATTCCCGATGCCGGCATGAGCGTGGTCGTGGTCGGCGACACGCCGGCGCAGGCGCAGGCCGCGGCCGACGATCTGGCGCGCCAGCTCTGGGACGAGCGCGACGGCTTCGTCTACACCAGTGCGCCGCTGGCCGTGAGCGTGGCGCAGGCGCGCTCGCTGCGCGCTGCCGCGCCGCCCGGGGCCGGCCCGGTGCTGATGCTCGACCATGGCGACAACGTGATGGCCGGCGGCAGCTGCGACACCACCACGCTGTTCGAGGAATGCCTGCGCCAGGGCCTGACGAAGCTGGCGCTGGGCCCGCTGGCCGACCCGCATACGGTGGCGCAGTGCGTGGCGGCGGGCGTGGGTGCGAGCCTGCAGCTGCAACTGGGCAACCGCATGCCGCTGGGCCTGCCCGGCGGCCAGCGCCCGCCCTTGCCGCTGCAGGGGCGCGTGCGCCACATCGGCGACGGCCGCTTTCGCATCAGCGGGCCGATCTACACCGGCGAGACCTGGGCCATGGGCCGCAGCGTGGTGCTCGAACACGACGCCGGCACGCTGGTGGTGACCGAACGGCCGATGGAGCCGCTGGACCTGGGTGTGTTCACCAGCCTGGGCGTCGACCCGCACGGCTACGACTACCTGCTGCTGAAGTCGCGCATGTACTGTCGCCCGGCCTTCGGGCCGATCGGCTGCGGCCTGGTCGAATGCGACAGCGGCGGCGTCACCGCGTCGGACTACAGCCTGTTCAACTTCCACCGCCTGCGGCGGCCAATCCACCCGCTCGACCCGGTGACCACCCCATGACAAGCATCGACGCCGTGGCCCTGACGCAAGCGCTGGTGCGCGCCGACACCGTCAACCCGCCTGGCCATGAAGATCTGTGCACCACGCAGTTGGCCGACCTGCTGTCGGCAGCGGGCTTTGCCTGCCGCTGCGTCGAGTTCGCGCCGCGCCGCAGCAGCCTGGTCGCGCGCATCGGCGGCCGCTCAGGGCGCGCGCCGCTGTGCTTCACCGGCCATGTCGACGTGGTGCCACTGGGTGCCGCACCCTGGTCGCACGACCCGTTCGGCGCCCACATCGTCGACGGCCGGCTGTACGGCCGCGGCGCCAGCGACATGAAGGCCGGCGTGGCCGCGTTCACCGCCGCCGCCATCGCGCTGGCCGAGCCGCTGCGCGACAGCGCCGGCCTGACCCTGGTGATCACCGCCGGCGAAGAAACCGGCTGCGAGGGCGCCTTCCACCTCGCCGGCCACGATGAGACGCGCGCGCTGCTCGGCAGCGCCGGCGCGCTGGTGGTCGGCGAGCCCACCGGCAATGCTCCGCTGCTCGGCCACAAGGGCGCGCTGTGGCTGCAGGCCAGCGTCAGCGGCACCACGGCGCATGGCTCGATGCCCGAGCGCGGCGACAACGCGGTCTACAAGATGGCACGCGCCGCGCTGGCGCTGGAAGCCTTTCGTTTCGACGACCCGGCGCACCCGCTGATGGGCGCGCCGACGCTCAACGCCGGCACCGCCAGGGGCGGGCTCAACATCAACTCGGTGCCCGACGCGGCCGAGCTCGGCGTCGACATCCGCAGCGTGGCCGGGCAGGACCACGGCCGGCTGCTGACCTGCCTGTGCCGCGTGCTCGGTCCGCAGGTACGCTTGCGCACGCTGCTCGACGTCGGCAGCGTCTACACCGAGCCCGGCGACCCCTGGCTGCAGCGCGTGTTCGCGCTCTGCCAGGCGCGCAGCGGGCAGACCACCATGCCGCGCACCGCCACCTACTTCACCGACGCCGCTGCCTTGCGTGGCCCGTTGGGCGGGCCGCCGACGGTGATCCTGGGCCCCGGCGATGCCGCGCTGGCGCACCAGACCGACGAGTACTGCCGGGTCGACGACATCACCGACGCGGTGGCGATCTACCAGGACCTGATCCGCGACTGGTGCGAGGTGAAGCCATGAACGACGACGAACTGCTGAAGCTGGGCGCTTGTGCGCTGGCCCAACGCCTGACGCGACGCGAACTGCGCGCCGAGGACCTGGTACGCGCCTGCCTGGCGCGCATCGCCGAGCGCGATGGCGAGTTGCGCGCCTTCGTCGTGGTCGACGCCGAAGCCGCTTTGGCACAGGCGCGCGTGCTCGACGCCGGGCCGGTGCGCGGCCCGCTGCACGGCCTGCCGCTGGGTGTGAAGGACATCATCGACACGTTCGACCTGCCCACCGCCTGCGGCTCGCCGATCTACACCGGCCAGCGGCCGGCGGCCGATGCGGCGGTGGTGGCCCTGTGCCGCGAGGCCGGCGCGGTGGTGCTGGGCAAGACCGTGACCACCGAATTCGCGACTTATCACCCGGGGCCGACACGCAACCCGCATGACCCGGCGCACACGCCCGGCGGCACGTCCAGCGGCTCGGCCGCAGCCGTTGCCGCGGCGATGGTGCCGCTGGCGCTGGGCACGCAGACCGCGGCGGCGATCATCCGGCCGGCGGCGTTTTTCGGTGTGGTCGGCTACAAGCCGAGCATCGGGCGTGTGCCGCGGGCGGGCGTGAAAAGCCTGGCCGAGTCGCTCGACACGGTGGGCGGCTTCGGCCTTGGCGTGCACGACGCCGCGCTGCTGGGCGCGGTGCTGACCGGTGATGCGCGGCTGCGCTCGCTGCCCGATCCAACGGCACCGCGCATCGGCCTGTGCCGGACGACCGAATGGCCGCAGGCCGATGCCGACACACAAGCCGCCTGGGCGCTGGCCGTGGCCACGCTGGCGCCGCTGGCGGCGGCCTGCGCCGATGCAGCGCTGCCGGCCGGATTCGCGAAACTGGCGCCGCTGCAGAAGGCGACGATGGTGCACGAGGCCGCGCGTGCGCTGGCCGACGAACGGCTGCGCCACCGCGGGCAGCTCAGCGCCGCGCTGTGCAGCCTGCTCGACGAAGGACTGGCGATCGACGGGCAGATGCAGGCTGCCAACGCCGCAGCCGCGCACGCGCTGCGGCTGCAGGTGGACGCGCTGTTCGACCAGCACGACGTGCTGCTCGCGCCCAGCACGATCGGCACCGCGCCGGCCGGGCTGCACGCCACCGGTGACCCGCTGTTCTGCCGCGCCTGGACGCTGCTCGGCCTGCCTTGCGTGCACCTGCCCTTCACGCACGGCGCGGGCGGCCTGCCGCTGGGCCTGCAGCTGATCGGCCGCCACGGCGAAGACCACCGCGTGCTGGCGGTCGCGGCCTGGGCGATGCAGCGCTTGACGGGCTGACGTTTCGAAGCCTATGGCGCGACTGGCATGTGGCGACGCATCTACCGAGGCGCATCCATCGAAGTGCTGCTGGAAGTCGCGCTCGCTGGCCGGCGTCATCGCGAACCGATGAAGCACTGGCTGTCTGCTCTTTGTCTCCCTCCAGACGGGAAACAGGATTCAGAGGCATGGAAGTGAGTGCAACTTCAACGAAGGACAATGCGCTTGTCGCGCACGGCGTCGGCATCGGCATCCCGATTCCGCTTGGCGAGGCCTTGTAGCGCGCTCGTTCATCAACACGATCTTCGCCCTGAGAAGGAAATTCCATCCAATGCCCACCACCATCACGATGCCCGCTCGCGTGGCAGCATTGCTCTTCCTCGCGCTGGTGGCCCCAACTTCCGCCTCCGCGCAGCGCCGCGAGGGCCAGCGCCTGCCGGCCACGCTGGATCGGCCAGACATCATCTACAGGAACCACTGCTCGGTTTGCCACGGCGAAAAGGGCGATGGGCAGAGCTTCGCCAAGCACGCGCTCACGCCGCCGCCGGCCGATTTCACCTCGCTCGAGTGGCGCAAGAAGACCTCCCGGGCGCACATGCTCGAAACCGTGAAGAAGGGCGCGCGGACGAAGGAAGGCCGCCAGACGGCGATGATCAAGTGGACCGGACGTCTGGACGACAAGCGCATCGAGGCCGTGGTCGACTACATCATCGTGAAGTTCATGGAGGGCAGGCCCGCGCCCGACAGCGTGGCGAACGTCGGCCAAGAGCACCAAGGCCACGACCACTCGCGCGTGAAGCAGGTGGACTATCCCTTCGGGCTCAAGCCGAGCGACGCGCGGGGAAAATCGCTTTACGGCACCGTGTGCGCGAAGTGCCACGGCATGAACGGCGAAGGCAGGAGCCAGGCGCTGCCGGGCGACGTGAGCAAGCCGCGCAACTTCCGCGCGGCGGACTTCCGCGACTTCGCCACCGGCTTCACCATGTTCTCGGCGGTCTCGCGCGGGCACGGCGAGATGCCCGAATTCGGCAAGGCGCTCGCGCGCCAGGACATCGCCGACGTCTCGGCGTACGTGCTGAGGACATTCGTGAAGCCGCGCGGCGCCGCGGCAACGCACTAGCACAAGCACTAG
>JANOJJ010000045.1:0-2648 GCA_031408155.1 Rubrivivax sp. | reverse complement strand
GGTAATCCTCCAGATAGACCTCGATGAAGGTCTTCCAGTTGTAATTGCACTCGTGCAGCACCGCCCGCTCGAACACGAAGCCCGAGAAGTCGAGCTCGGCCGCCGGGCCCAGCGCCGCCAGGTCGGTGGCCACGTCTCGCGCGCCGCCTTCGAACAACAGGCCGTGCCAGTTTTGCAGCGGATAGTTGCGCAGATTCAGGCACGGATCCTGGTCGAAGTGCGGTGCACCGATGAGTTTGCCGTGCAGGTCATAGGTCCAGCGGTGCAGCGGGCAGACGACGTTGCTGCGCGTATGCCCCCGGCCCTTGAGCATCACGGCCTGGCGATGCCGGCAGACGTTGGAGATCAACTCCACGCCGGCCGGCGTGCGAACGAGCGCGCGCCCCTCGCCTTCTTGAGCCAGGGCTTGAAAGTCGCCTACCTCGGGCACGGCAAGCTCGTGCCCCAGGTAGCGCGGGCAGACATCGAAGATGAGTGACTGTTCTTTTCGGAACAGTTCCTCGTCGAAATAGGCGGTGACTGAGAGTTGCGAGCGGCTGCGCTCAAGAGCTTCGAGACTGATGCTCAGGTCAGACATGATCCAAACGGATCCTCCATCTTCTGGGATGTCAAAACCCCCCACCCGGTGGCCCCGCGAATGGGTTCAATGTTCCGCCGCACGATCGAGAGGGGGTGTGCGACGGGCCGCGGATTCTACTCAGCGCAGGCGCCAGCGGGTCGGCCCTGCGCCATCCACAGTGCAAGCGGTTGTTCCTGGTCCGACTAAAATCATCAATCGCAACCCACTTGCTCATGGCCCGCACCAGCGCCTCACCCTCGAAGGATCCTGTCAGCTACGAACAAGCCCTGGCCGAGCTCGACTCGCTGCTGCAGCGCATGGAGGCCGGCCAGTTGCCGCTAGACCAGTTGCTCGACAGCTACCGTCGGGGGTCCGACCTGCTGAGCTGGTGCCGCCAGCGCCTGCAGGCGGTGGAAGAGCAGGTCAAGCTGCTGGACGACGGGCAACTCAAGGCCTGGCCTGCGTCGTCCTCGTCCGCATGAACGCACTCGATTTCGACGCCTGGATGCGCCGCGAGCAAGGCGAGGTGGAGGCTGCACTGCAGGCCTGGGTGCCGGTCGACGCACCAGCCGGCCTCGGACTGGCCATGCGCTATGGCGTGCTCGACGGCGGCAAACGGCTGCGACCGATGCTGGTGCTGGCGGCCTGCCAGGCCACCGGTGGACAGCCCCTCGCAGCCCTGCGCTCGGCGGTGGCGGTGGAGCTGATTCACGCCTATTCGCTGATCCACGATGACATGCCGTGCATGGACAACGACGTGCTGCGCCGAGGCAAGCCCACGCTGCACGTGCAGGTCGGCGAGGCGCAGGCCATGCTGGCTGGAGACGCCATGCACACGCTGGCGTTCGAGGTCTTGACCGCCGCACCGGGTGCGGAAGATGGTTTCGACATCACGCCGGCACTGCAGGCTCGGCTGTGCTCGCTGCTGGCCCGGGCCTCGGGCCATGCCGGCATGGCCGGCGGACAGGCGATCGACCTGGCCAGCGTCGGTCTGCCTTTGTCCGAGCCTGCGCTGCTCGACATGCACCGGCGCAAGACCGGCGCGCTGTTGCTGGCCAGCGTGCAGATGGGCGCGGCCTGCGGCCACACCGATGCCGTGGCCTGGCAGGCGCTGGCCGAGTACGGTGCGGCGCTGGGCCTGGCCTTCCAGGTGGTGGACGACATCCTCGACGTGACGCAGGAATCGCATACCCTGGGCAAGACCGCCGGCAAGGACTTCGACCGCAACAAACCCACCTTCGTGACGGTGCTGGGTCTGGACGCTGCGCGGCGCCACGCGGTCGAACTGCGCGACCATGCGCATGTCGCGCTGTCCCGCAGCGGCCTCGTCGACGCCGCCGCGCTGGCCATGCTGGCCGACCGCGTGGTCGAGCGGGATTGCTGAGATGACGAAATTCGCCCTCCTCGAGACCATCAACGACCCGGCCGCGCTGCGCCGCCTGCCGCGTGCCGACCTGCCGCGCCTGGCGCAGCAACTGCGCGATTTCGTGCTCCAAAGCGTCAGCCAGACCGGCGGCCACCTGTCCAGCAACCTGGGCACGGTGGAGCTGACGATTGCGCTGCACTACGTCTTCAACACGCCATATGACCGCCTGGTGTGGGACGTGGGCCACCAGACCTATGCGCACAAGATCCTGACCGGCCGCCGCGAGCGCATGGCCACGCTGCGGCAGCAGGGCGGCATCAGCGGCTTTCCGCGCCGCGACGAAAGCGAATACGACACCTTCGGCACGGCGCACAGCTCGACCAGCATCTCGGCGGCGCTGGGCATGGCGCTTGCCGCCAAGCTCAAGGGCGAGGACCGCAAGGCGGTGGCCATCATCGGTGACGGCGCCATGACCGCGGGTATGGCCTTCGAGGCGCTGAACAACGCCGGCGTGTCGCACGCCGGCAACAATGCCGACTTGCTGGTCGTTCTCAACGACAACGACATGTCGATCAGCCCACCGGTGGGCGCGCTCAACCGCTACCTGGCGCGCCTGCTCAGCGGCCAGTTCTACACGGCCGCGCGCGAAGGCGCGAAGGCGATGCTGAAGAACACACCGCTGTTCGAATTGGCACGGCGCTTTGAGGAACACGCCAAGGGCAT
>JANOJJ010000020.1:0-1972 GCA_031408155.1 Rubrivivax sp. | reverse complement strand
GACTACCTGGACGACCCGGTGCTGCTGGAGTACCTGCAGTCGCTGTGGCAACCGCTGGTCGACGCGGCGCGCCGGCGCGGGGACATCGACGTCGACACCGGCCACCAGTTCGCCTGGGAATCGTTCCTCGTGCGCGACCGCAGCGTCAATGCCTTTGCGCTGCCGGGCGGCTTTGTCGGCGTGCATCTGGGCCTGATCGCGATGACGGTCACGCGCGACGAACTGGCGTCGGTGCTGGCGCATGAGCTGACCCACGTCACCCAGCGCCACATCGCACGCGGCATTGCCAACCAGTCCCGGCAGTCGCTGCTGGGCTTGGCCGGCATGATCCTGGCCATCCTGGCCGCCAGCCGCGCCAACAACGCCGACATGGCGCAGGCGGCGATCATGAGTGGCCAGGCGGCGGCGATTCAGGGGCAGCTGAACTTTTCGCGCGACATGGAGCGAGAGGCCGACCGCATCGGCTACGCCGTGCTCGGCCAGGCCGGTTTCGACGGCGCCGGCATGGCCGGCTTGTTCGCCAAGCTCGACCTCGCCAACCGGCTCAACGACAACGGCGCCTACCCCTATCTGCGCAGCCACCCGCTGACGCTGGAACGACAGAGCGAAGCCCGGTTGCGCCTGCAGGGCACGGCGACGACCAACCCGCCCGGCCCACCCTGGATGCATGCGGTGATGAGCGCGCGTGCACGCGTGCTGATGGACACCAGCGTGCTGTCGCTGCGCAAGCTGCAGGACCTGTCCGCCATCCGCCCCGGCCAGACCCTGGCCGACCGACTGGCCGCGCTGGTGGCGAGCGCCCTGGCCTCGAGCCTGCTGCGCGATCACGACCTGGCGGCCGCGCATGTCAACGCTGCCCGGGCCCTGCTGGCAGCGCAAGCAACGTCGGACCCGACGGCGCAACGCAGCCTGTGGCTGCTCGACGCCGAAACCCGCCTGGCGGCCGGCGACATGCCGGGTTCGCTCGCTGCACTGGCCCGGATCGAACAATCGTGGCCGGGCATCGCCAGTGCGCGTCCGCTGCTGCTGCTGCAGGCGCATGCCGCATTGCAGCAGCGCGGCCCGGCACGTCAAAGCAGCCTGCGCGACAGCACCGAAGCCTTGCAGACCTGGGTCGCGGCACAGCCGCGCGACGCCATGGCCTGGCAACTGCTGGGCAACACCGCCGAGGCGCTGGGCCTGCGCCTGCGTGCGCTGCGTGCGCAAGCCGAGCACCGCCTGATCCTCGGTGACCTGACCGGCGCGATGGATCGGCTGCGCGCCGGCCGCAACGTGGTGCGCCAGGCCGGCGCCGGGCAGGACTTCATCGAGGCGTCGATCATCGAGTCGCGCCTGCGCGAACTGGAAGCGCGGCGCCGCCAGCGGGCGGCCGAAGCACGCGTAACGCGCGGCGACGCGCGCGACCCGGGGCGAGACGAGCCGGACCGGGACCAGGGCGAGTCGAAGCGCCAGCCGCTGTTTCAGCCCGGCGCGGCCAACACCGCCGCCAGGTAGCGCCCGGTGTGCGAGCCGCCATCGGCGGCCACCTGCTCGGGCGTGCCGGCCACCAGCACGCAGCCGCCGCCGGCGCCGCCTTCGGGGCCGAGGTCGATCACCCAGTCGGCGGTCTTGATCACGTCGAGGTTGTGCTCGATGACGACGATCGTGTTGCCCGCATCGCGCAACTGGTGCAGCACCTTGAGCAGCAGCCCGATGTCGTGGAAGTGCAGCCCGGTGGTCGGCTCGTCCAGGATGTACAGCGTGCGCCCGGTGTCGCGCTTGCTGAGTTCGAGCGCCAGCTTGACACGCTGCGCCTCGCCGCCCGACAGCGTGGTGGCACTCTGGCCCAGGCGGATGTAGCCCAGGCCGACGTCGAGCAGCGTCTGCAGCTTGCGCGCGATGTTGGGAACTGCGCTGAAGAAGGCGTGCGCGTCCTCCACCGTCAGGTCCAGCACTTGGGCGATGTTCAGGCCTTTGTAGAGGATCTCCAGCG
>JANOJJ010000010.1:0-2495 GCA_031408155.1 Rubrivivax sp. | reverse complement strand
CGGCCACGCGCTCGGCACCGGCCTTGTTCAAGTCGAGCACGGTGACCTTGGCGCCCAGGCGCGCCAGTTCGCGCGCCACCGCTTCGCCCAGGCCCGAACCACCGCCAGTGACGATGGCTGATTGACCGTTGATGTTCATGTGAGGTCTCCGTTGGTCGTTGTTGACAGTCGTGCCTGGCAGCGCCAGCACCACAAGCAGCCCACTTCGGGGGGGTCATCGTTGTGGAAGGATCAGGAAGGGGTCGGACAGGCGACCTTCGTACAGGGCCTCGACCAGCGAGGCGCGGTGTTGCAGCACCGCGCGCTGGTTGATCGAACCCTTGTCGGTGAGCTCGCCCTTGTCGATCGACGGCGCTTCAGCCAGCACGTGGATGCGCGCCACGCGGCTGGCGCCGCCGGTCGATTCGCGCCACAGGCGGTCGGCCAGTTGCTGGAAGAAGCCGCGCACCAGCGCGTGCTGCAGCACCTCGGGCAGTGGCGTATCCGGCGCCAGCGCGGCCAGGCGGCGGCATTCGTCGGCGCGCGGGAACAACAGCGCGCCGACATCGCCCTGGTTGATGCCGGTGATCACCGCGTCCTGCACGCAGGGGTCGCCGGCGAGCACGATCTTCGCGCGCAGCGGACCGACGCTGACGAAGGTGCCGCTGGAGAGCTTGAAGTCCTCGGCCGTGCGGCCGTCGAAGAACAGTCCGCGCTGCGGCTGCGCCGGGTCGACCCAGCGCGCGGCGTCGCCGCTGCGGTAGTAGCCTTCGTCGTCGAAGGCCTGGGCCGTCTGCTCGGGCATGCGCCAGTAGCGCGGCATCACGTTGGGGCCACGAAAGCGGATCTCGGTCTTGTCGCCGGTGCCGCTGTCCTTGACCAGCTTGATCTCGACCCCCGGCACCGGCAGACCGATGTGGCCCGAGGCAACCGTGGTGCCGACGGCGAAGGTGCAGGTCGGCGCGGTCTCGGTCATGCCCAGGCCGGTGATGACGCGCACGCGTTCGCCGATCGAGGCTTCGGCGTGCGCGTGCAGCTTGTCCCATACCCCCTGGCTCAGTGCCGCGCCAGCGAACATGAAGGCCTTGCAGCGCTTGAACAGCGTGTCGCGCAGGCGCGCATCATGGTCCATCGCGCGGGCGATCTCTTCCAGCCCCTTGGGCACGTTGAAGTAGACCGTGGGCGAGATCTCGCGCAGGTTGCGCAGCGTTTCGGCGATGCCCGCCGGCGTCGGCTTG
The DNA here is from genome assembly GCA_031408155.1 of Rubrivivax sp. Lineage (GTDB taxonomy): Bacteria > Pseudomonadota > Gammaproteobacteria > Burkholderiales > Burkholderiaceae_C > Rubrivivax. Next base: position 1,278 of record JANOJJ010000010.1, on the reverse strand, counting down.
CCGTCGTCGATGTACAGCGTGCCGCCGTTGTAGAGCGTGATGCCGACGTTGTGGCTGCCGCCGAAGACGTGGTTCCACGGCAGCCAGTCCACCAGCACCGGCGGCTCTTCGGCCAGGAAACCCAGGCACTGGCGCAGCATCTGCTGGTTGGCGCCCAGCATGCGGTGGGGGGTGACCACGCCCTTGGGCTGCTGGGTCGAGCCCGACGTGAACAGCAGCTTGACGATCGTCTCCGGGCCGACCTGCGCGTGCGCCTCGGCCAGCGACTCGTTCGGCACGGTGGACAGCAGCGGGTCGAAGTGTCGCGTCGCCCGGCCTTCCAGCGCGCCCTCGGTCAGCAGCACCGGCGTGCCGGCCGGCACGGTGGCGGCAATCGCCCGCGCGTACTCGGGGCCGCTGGCGAATACAAGGCCGGGCGTGGTCAGGCCCAGGATGTGGCGCAGCTTGCCGAAGTCCTGCGACACCAGCGAATAGGCGGTGGATATCGGCACATAGGGTACGCCCGCCCACAGCGCGGCCATGGCCAGTGTCAGGTGCTCGAGATCGTTGCCCGACAGGATGGCCAGCGGCCGCTCGGCCGACAGCTGCAGGTCGACCAGCGCCTGGCCGACGGCTTGCGCGCGCTGCAGCATCTGCGCGTAGCTGATGTGTCGCCACGCGCCGTCGGCCCCGCGGCGGGCGGCCATGCTGCGCTCGGGCGCGGCGGCGGCCCACTCTTCGAGGCAGTCGCTCAGCCGTTCGGGAAACCAGCGCAGCGCCTCGGTCGAACGCAGGATCACGCAGCCGTCGGCACGCTGCTCGATCGTGGCCTGGACGCAGCCGCCGACGCTGGCGTCGCGGTAGCGCGGCGTGCTCACGATGCAAGGCCCCGGGACAGGACTGTCCATGGACCAGGTTTCGCGGCGTCGGTCAACGGCGATCGGTGCGGGTGGTCGCAAGACATGGTGCAGCTCGCTGCGCTAGGGCACGGTAAATGCGCTGATGCGCTCGAGCAGCGCGCCGGGCAGGGCCACCGAACGACGCAGATCGACATTGGCCAGCACCATGGTCAACAAGGCGCGCACGCGCAGCGTGCCGTCGGCGCTGCCTTCGACCGCGATGTCCATCGAGCTGCGCCCGACGCGCTTGACCGCAAGGCTCAGGCGCAGGGTCTCGCCGATCTGGCTCGGCGACAGGAATTCGGTCTGCAGCTTGACCATCGGTGTGCCCAGCCGCTGCTTGTAGACCAAGTCGGCGTAGTTCTGCTGCAGCCCATGGTTGAACCAGTCCTCGACCAGC
>JANOJJ010000844.1:0-1946 GCA_031408155.1 Rubrivivax sp. | reverse complement strand
CATCGTTGCCAACTGGACCTGACGATCCTGGGGAGCCTGTGAGCCGAGGCCAGCGGCATTGCCCAGCCATGGCTTTCAGCCCACCAACCACCTCCGCGCCAGGTACACGAAAGAACAGTCTGTAGCCGAACACTACCGTTGACGCTTGCGGTTGCGATGGTCGGGATCGAGGACCAGCCCGCAACAGCCCGCAACAGCCGGCTCGGCCAGCGCGGTGGCCGGTTCGTTCAGGTGGCGAACAGGGCCCTGTGCTGCTCGCGCAGCAGACTCTTTTGCACCTTGCCCATCGCGTTGCGCGGCAGGTCGGGCACGACGAACAGCGCCTTGGGCACCTTGAAGCTGGCGATCCGGCCCTTCAGCAGGGTCACCATGGCCCTGTCGTCCAGCAGCGCTCCGGTCTTGGCCACCACCAGCGCGACCACGCCCTCGCCGAAGTCGGGGTGCGGCACGCCGATGACCGCGCTTTCGGCCACGCCGGGCAGGTCGTTCAGATAGCCCTCGACCTCGGCCGGGTAGACGTTGTAGCCGCCGCTGATGATCAGGTCCTTGCTGCGGCCGACGATCGAGAGGGTGCCGTCGGCGTCGATCCGGCCGACGTCGCCGGTCTTGAACCAGAGGTCGGTGGTGAACTCGTCGGCGGTCTTCTCGGGCATGCGCCAATAGCCCTTGAAGACATTGGGGCCCTTGACCTCGATGCCACCGATCTCGCCGCTGGCCAGCGGCATGCCCTTTTCGTCACGCACGCGCACGCCCACGCCCGGCAGCGGCAATCCGACCGTGCCGCCGCGACGGCCGCTGGCGGGCTCATAGGGATTGGAGCTGATCATCACCGTTTCGCTCATGCCGTAGCGCTCGAGGATGGTGTGCCCGGTGCGCGTTTGCCAGTCGTTGAAGGTCTCCAGCAGCAACGGTGCCGAGCCACTGATGAACAGCCGCATGCCGGCGCAGGCTGTGGCGTCGAGCGCCGCTTCGCCGAGCATGCGCACGTAGAGCGTGGGCACGCCCATGAACAGCGTGGCATCGGGCAGGCGGGCGATCACGGCCTTGGGGTCGAACCGGCTGAACCAGATCATCCGGCTGCCATTGAGCAGCGCGCCGTGCGACGCGACGAACAGGCCATGCACGTGGAAGATCGGCAGCGCGTGGATCAGCACGTCACCGGGCTTCCAACCCCAGTACGCCTGCAACACCTGCGCGTTGCTCAGCAGGTTGCCATGGCTGAGCATCGCGCCCTTGCTGCGCCCGGTGGTGCCGCTGGTGTAGACGATGGCGGCCAGGTCGTCGCTGTTGCGGCGCACGCACTCGTGGTGGTCGGAATGGAACGCCGCGCGCTCGAGCAGCGTGCCCGTGCGATCGTCGTCGAGCGTGAAGACATGCTGGGTGCCGGCCTTGAAGGCGAGCTTGCTGACCCAGCCGAAGTTCTTGCCTGCACACACCACCAGCGCCGGTTCGGCGTTGCCGATGAAGTATTCGATCTCGCCGGCCTGGTAGCCGGTGTTCAGCGGCAGGTAGACATGGCCGGCGCGCAACACGGCCAGGTAGAGCATCAGCGCCTCGACGCTCTTTTCGACCTGCACCGCCACGCGGGACTCGCGCGACAGCTGCAGGCTGGCCAGCAGGTTGGCGATCATCGCCGTGCCGCGCTCGAGGTCGCGCCAGGTGTAGTTCAGCGGCACGACCGTATCGGCAGTGCCGATGGCCACCTGGTCCAGGTCGGCCGGAAAGGCGGCGCGCAGGGCCGCGAAGAGGTTGCCTCGGTTCATCGCGCGGAGACTTCTTCAGTCGAGCTTGGCGCCCGACGACCGGACCACCTCGGCCCAACGTTTGACCTCGGCCGAGACGAACTTGCCGAAGGCGTCGCCGTAGAGGTTGGGCGGCTCGGTGCCCAGGCTGGTCCAGGCGGACCGCAGCTCGGCGGACTCGAGCGCCTTCTTCATTTCAGCCGT
>JANOJJ010000828.1:0-3089 GCA_031408155.1 Rubrivivax sp. | reverse complement strand
AAGGCCTTGTTCGAGCAGCAAGACCTGGCCGGCATCCAGGCCCTGGCGCTGCGCCAGGCCGAGGTCGGCGCGAGCTGGCTCAACGTCAACATCGGCGCCCGCGCGCTGACCGACCTCGACTGGATGGCGCGCGTCATCAGCGCCATCCAGCAGGTGGTGACGCTGCCGCTGTCGTTCGACTTCCCCAGCCACAAGGTGCAGCAGCTGTGTCTGGAGACTTACGACCTGGCGCGCGCCGGTGGTGCGCTGCCGATCGTCAACTCGATCACCGAACAGCGCTGGGAGCCGATGGCGCTGTACCGGCCGCGGCGCTTCAAGGTCATCCTGATGGCGTCGGAGCGGCTCGAAGGCGGGGTGGCGATGTCCAACAAGACGGCTGAGGCGATCCACGGCACCGCACGCCGCGGCGCGCTGCGCCTGATGCGCGAGCATGGTTTGCCGGCCGACGACATCTTCATCGACCTGTCGATCAGCGCCATCGTGGCCGACACCGAAGGCCTGAACCGCGGCACGCTCGACGCCGTCAGGCTGATCGGCTCGGACCCCGATCTGCGCGGCGTGCACATGATGGGCGGCCTGTCCAACATCGGCCAGCAACTGCCGGCCAAGGCAGCCGACGGCTCGGACCTGTTGCATCAGCTCGAGAACGCTTTCCTCACGCTGGCCGTGCCGCACGGCTTCGACACCGTGCTCGGCACGCCCTGGCGCCGCTACGCGCCGCTGGCCGATGACAACCCGGTGCTGATCGCTTACCGCAACTTCCTCGAGCAGACCGGCAGCAACGCGCTGCGCGCGGTGCGCAAGTTCTACCGGGCCTGACGAAAGTCCCGACCCCACGCCCGCTGGTGCGCTTGGGGCCAGTGCCGCGACCCGCTCAACCGAGCTTGAGCAGCCGCATCGCGTTGTCCTTCAGGATCAGTGGCTTGACCTTGTCCTTGAAGCCGGCTTCGTCGAAGTCCTTCATCCAGCGCTCGGGCGTGATCAGCGGGTAGTCGCTGCCGAACAGCATGCGGTCCTTCAGCAGGGTGTTGGCGTACTGCACCAGTTGGGCCGGAAAGTATTTCGGGCTCCAGCCCGAGAGGTCGATCCAGACGTTGGGCTTGTGCAGCGCCAGACTCAGCGCTTCGTCCTGCCACGGCCAACTCGGGTGGGCGATCACGATCTGGATGTCGGGGAAGTCGATCGCCACGTCTTCGAGCAGCATCGGGTTGCTGTTCTGCAGCCGCAATCCGCCACCGCAGCGCATGCCCGAACCGATGCCCGAGTGGCCGCTGTGGAAGATCGCCGGCAGCTGATACTCGGCAATCACCTCGTAGATCGGCCAGGCCATGCGGTCGTAGGGCAGGAAACCCTGCACCGTGGGGTGGAACTTGAAGCCCTTGACGCCGTGCTCGTTGATCAGGCGACGCGCTTCACGCGCGCCCATCTTCCCTTTGTGCGGGTCGATCGACGCGAAGGCGATCATCATGTCGCTGTTTTTCTGCGCCGCCTCGCAGATCTCTTCGTTCGGAATGCGGCGGCGGCCGAGCTGGGCCTCCGAGTCCACCGTGAACATCACCAGGCCGATCTTCAGCTCGCGGTAATGCGCCACCGTCTCGTCGATCGTCGGCCGCCGGTTGGAGCCGAAGTACTTGTCGGCTGCGCGGTCGTATTCCTCGCCGTAGTTGTCGAACGGGTTCCAGCACGACACCTCGGCATGGGTGTGGGTGTCGATCGCGATCAGGTCCTGGGTGTTCATTCGACGGCTCGCCGTGGGCGCGTGTCCCGCAGGCGTATGTAGTTCAGATGCGTAAGTAGTTTCGGAGTTTTCTGGACCGGCGTCAATGTCGCTCACGGTCCGCCGTCGCACACCGATCCTGGCAACATTTGTGCTTTGCTGCAGCGCACAAGGCGCTCGCATGGAGCATCGATTCCTATCGTTAACCCCGATTCACGGATCCACTATTTATTTCAGACTCTGAACTACTTTCTGTCGCCCAACTCACAGCCGTCCAGCACCCGGCCGGGTCCACGAGCACGTGGACCGCCCCCATCCAGGAACCCCGCACATGAGTCAAGTCGCGTCCACCACCCTGCACGGCGAAGTGGCCGTCGTCACCATCGACGCTCCGCCGGTGAACACGATGACGCGCGAGGTGCGCGCCGGCCTGAAGTCGAGCTTCGAAGCGCTGCGCGGCAACCCCGATGTGAAGGCCATCGTGCTGGCCTGTGCCGGCCGCACCTTCCTGTCCGGCGGCGACATGCGCGAGTTCGACACCGGCGTGCTCGAGCCCGGCTACCACGGGGTGCTGCGGCTGATCGAGGACAGCGCGGTGCCGGTGGTGGCTGCGCTGCATGGCACGGTGATGGGCGGTGGCCTGGAAACCGCGATCGCCTGCCACTACCGCATCGCAGCCGAAGGCACGCGGCTGGGCCTGCCGGAAATCACGCTGGGCATCATCCCGGGCGCCGGCGGCACGCAGCGTTTGCCGCGCCTGATCGGCCTCGAGCCGGCGCTGGACCTGATGCTGTCGGGCAAGCCGCTGACGGCCCAGCAGGCGCAGGCGGTCGGACTCATCGACCGCGTCGCCGACGGCAACCTGGCTGAACAGGCGATCGCCTATGCGCGTGAACTGCTGGCCCGGGGCGCCGGGCCGCGCCGAACGCGCGAGCGCAGCGTGGCCGGTGCCGAACGTGCCGACGAAATCGTCGCCGACCGTCGCGCGCAGGCGGCCAAGAGCATGCGCAACCGCAACTCGCCCAACGTGCTGCTCGACGCGGTGACGGCGTCGGTGAAGATGCCCTTCGACGACGGCATCCCTTACGAGCGCAGCCTGTCGGTCGAGGTCGAGAAGGCGGTCGAAGGCCGCGCCTTCAGGCACCTGTTCTTCGGCGAGCGCGAGCTGCGCAAGATCCCCGGCATCGGCGCCGACGTCAAGGGCCGCAAGCTCGAGCGCGTGGGCATCGTCGGCGCCGGCACCATGGGCGGCGGCATCTCGATGTGCTTTGCCAACGTCGGCATCCCGGTCACGATCGTCGACGCCACGCAGGCCAACCTCGACCGCGGGCTGGCCACCATCCGCAAGAACTACGAACGCTCGGTCAGCCGC
>JANOJJ010000766.1:0-8288 GCA_031408155.1 Rubrivivax sp. | reverse complement strand
CTTGTCATCAAGCGTCTGGTCGAGCGCAAGCTGGTGATGGGCACCGTTCGGTCTACTGCGCGGAGATGCTGGCGCGACGCTTCGAAGGGCGTCACGCCACGATCGTGCGCCATCGCGAACTCGATGCCCGTGACTGATCGCAAGGGCGGCTCGAACTCGGCCTCGCGACTGCCCTTGTTTCCACTGCAGACCGTGCTGTTCCCGGGCGGGTTGCTGGTGCTCAGGGTATTCGAGGCGCGCTACCTCGATCTGGTCACGTGCTGCATGCGCGACGGCACCGGATTCGGCGTGGTCTGCCTGCGCCAGGGCCTCGAGGTGGGGCGCAGCGCCACGCCCGTGCGGTTCGAAGGCATCGGCGTGCACGCCCGCATCGACGAGGTCGATGGCGACCAGGCCGGCATCCTCAAGGTCCGCTGCCTCGGGCTGGAGCGCTTCCGACTCGAAGGCAAGCCCGTGCTGCTGGCCGACGGCTCGTGGCAGTCGGCCGTCAGCGAGGTCGAACCCGACGCACGTCGGATACCGGGGCCGACGATGTTCGAGACCGTCAAGGCCTTGTCCCGCGCCATCAGCTCGCTCAGCGAGCGTGGCCTGCTGCCGTTTGCCGAGCCCTTCCACCTGGATGACGCGGGTTGGGTGGCCAACCGCTGGTGCGAGTTGCTGCCGATCCCGTTGTCGGCCAAGCACAAGCTGATGGCACTGCAGGACCCGGAGGTGCGGCTGGCGGTGGTCGACGGTTACCTGCGCGACAAGCAGGTGGTGCGTTAGGTTCGGGTTTGACGGCCGGTGGCTTCGGCCGACAGCAGCCGGCGTAGCGGCGCCGGGATGCCCAGCGTCAACGCCTGGGCCTGGTTGACCCAGCGCCCCTGCGGCCAGCGCGTGGCCAGTCGGGCCGCTGCGTGGCGACCCAGGCGCGCCGGCAAGGGCCAGTGCAGCGGCGCCAGCGTCCAGTCGAAGTGGGTCAACGCATGCCGCAGCGGTGGCAACTCGCGCGGTTGGCCCGGCAGGTCGGCCAGCGCGTCGCGGGTTTCTTTCAGCGAGGCGAACTCCGGCAGGCTCCACAGGCCGGCCCACACGCCTTGTCCGGGGCGCTGCAACAGCCAGACCTGGTCGCGCCAGGCGAGCCACAACCACACGTTGAAGCGCGCGCCGCGCGAAAGCGTGCGGGTCTTGACCGGATAGGCCTCGGGCCGGCCTTGCGCGCGCGCCACGCAGTCGTCGGCCAGCGGGCATGACTCGCAGCGGGGGGCGCGCCGCAGGCACACCCCGGCACCCAGGTCCATCAGGCCCTGCGTGTAGGATTCGATGCCCTGCGCCGGCAGCAGCGACGTGGCCAGCGACCACAAGCGGTCGGTCTCGGCTGCGCGCGCCAGATCGCCGCCGAATCCGTTGGCGCGCGCCAGCACGCGCTTGACGTTGCCATCCAGGATTGCGACCTGCTCGCCGAAGCAGAAAACGGCGATCGCCGCGGCAGTCGACCGTCCGATGCCGGGCAGGACCTGCAGTCCCGCCGCCGTGGCCGGGAACTGCCCGTCCGTCCGGGCCACCACGGCCTGTGCAGCGCGGTGCAGGTTGCGCGCGCGGCTGTAGTAACCCAGGCCGCTCCACAGGCCCAGTACGTCGTCCAGCGGCGCTCGAGCCAGCGCCTGCACGGTTGGAAATCGATCGATGAACCCCGCGTAGTACGGCAGCACCGTGCTCACCTGCGTCTGCTGCAGCATGACCTCGGACAGACACACGCGGTAGGGGTCGCGCGTGCCCTGCCAGGGCAGATGGTGGCGGCCATGCAGGCGTTGCCACTGCAGTACGCGATCGGCAAACGAGGCTGCGCGGGTTGCGCTGCACAGGCGCGGCTTCGAGCCGCGGCGGACCATCAGGCGGCGCCGTTGACGCGTGTGGCCAGTCGAGGCATCACGTCTGGGCCTGTGTGCTCAAGGCCTCGGGTCGAGGCGGTTGACGCGCAAAAGCGGCGCGTGCACGGGCAAGCACGTCGCCGGCGCGGGCGTCGAGCAGGCGCTGGAGCTCGGCCAGCTGCGCGTCTTGCAACTCGACCTCGCCGATGCGCTGCTCGAGTTCGCCGGCGGCTGACTGGATGCGCTGCAGCGCCTCGCGCCGCTGCTTGAAGGCGCGGCGGCGGTCGCTGAGCTGCTGGTCGACCTGGTTCGACGCCGTGCGGCTCCAGAGTTCGAGCTCGCTGCACGCACTTTCGAACACCACGCGCAACTTGGACAGCAGCATGCGGCGAAACTGTTCCATGAAGCTCGGCGACGCCATGCGCCATGCCTGCAGCAGCCCGAGGTAGTGGCTGTAGTTGTGGTCGATCAGGTCGAGCTCGCGCGTGAAGCGCTGCAACTCGGGCTGCGCCTGCTTGGCAAACGCGAACCCGTACTCGGCGTTGAGCTGCATGAAGCTGGCGTCGAGCATCTCGCGAATCTCGTCGGCCTGTTTCTGCGCGGCCTCGAGCGCAGCCTTCAAGCGGTTGCACAGCGTGAGGAAGGCAGCCTTGCCGCCCAGGTTGAACGGCCGCGTACCGAGCGCCGACTGCATGGCCGTGACCTCGGAGCGCAGCACCTGGTTGGAGATGCGCGCCAGCGCTGCCTTGAGCATGCGCTGCTGCACGGCGCGAACCGCCTGCAGGCGAGCGATGCAGTGTTCGAACTCGGCCGACTCTGCGTCCACCCTTTGCAGCATCAGCCGCACCTTGCCGCCGCTCTTGCCGCGCAGGCCCTTGAGCTCGAGCATCTGCTCAGCCTGGTGGCGGCGCTTTTCGCCGATGCGCCGCGTGGCCACCTGGCGCACGCGTTCGATCACGTCGGTCGTACTGGCCTCGAGCAACTCGCGCTGGCGCGGCAACAGACCCGACGACAGGGCATCCTCGAGTTCAACCAGATTGCTGCGTTGCAGGTTGCCGGCGCTGCCCGAGACGCGCGCGGCCAAGCCATCACGCGCCGACAGCGCGAACACCCGATCGGGCGCCAGGCCCAGGGTGTCGGCGACCTTCTCGCGCTGGCTCTGGATCTGGACCTGCACCTCTTCGGGCGTGGCCAGCGGGTCGTACAGGGTGTCGATCTTGTTGAGCACCACGAATCGTTCGATCGCTTCCGAGCTCAGGTGCTGACGCCAGATCGCGAGGTCGGACTTGGTGACGCCCGTGTCGGCCGCGAGCACGAACACGGTGGCATGTGCGGTGGGAGCAGGCCCAGCGTCAGTTCGGGCTCGGTGCCGACGGCATTGAGTCCCGGCGTGTCGATCACCACCAGCCCGCGCCGCAGCAACGGGTGCGGGTAGTTGATCAGGGCATGACGCCAGGTCGGCACCTCGACCGTGCCGTCGGGCGCCAGCAGCGGGTTGTCATCGGGCTGTTCGTCGCTCCAGAAACCCAGCGCGGCGGCCGTCTCGACGCTCACGCGCTGCGTGCGCGTGACGGCGAGCAGCACGCGGGCCATGGCTTCGGGGTTGTCGACTTCCAGCGGAATGTGTTGCCAGAGGTCGTCGCGCTTGCGCAGGTCGGACAGCAGCAGCCCGCGCAGTCGGGTCTCGATCGGCAGCAGCGACAGCCGGGCCGGCGCCGACGGCATGTGGAACAACTCGACCGGGCACATGGTCGTGCGGCCCGGGGTCGCCGGCAGCACGCGGCGGCCCGCGCCGGCAAAGAAGATCGCGTTGATCAACTCGGATTTGCCGCGCGAGAACTCGGCCACGAAGGCCAGCACCAGACGGTCGGACGACAGGCGCTCGCGCAGCGCGGCCAGCGCAGCGGTCTGCGGTTCGTCGATCAGGTCGTGGTCGACGAGGTAGCGGGCGAGAACCGTGACCGCACGATCCACCTCGCCGCGCCAGCCCGCCAGTTCGTCCAATCGAGTAGCGATGGAGCTTTGCATGAGGTCAGCCGATAGGGGAAGGACATCCTAGCGCAAGGGTTCGTTGTCTCTCGTTCGAAGTGCAACAGGTTTTGACCCGGCCGGCAGCACGGCGCCGTGCATTTCACGGCCACGGGCCGAGCAGGATTCGCGTCGATCAGCGGCGCTGGCAGCTTGGACAGAAGAAGGTCGAGCGTTGGGCCTGGACGATGCGACGCACCGCCGTGCCGCATGTCAAGCAGGGCAGGGTGGCCCGCCGATAGACCGCAGCCTGGGTCTGGAAGGCGCCGTCCACGCCGTGCGCGTCGCGAAAGTCGCGCAGCGTCGAGCCCCCCAGGTCGAGCGCGCGGGCCAGCGTCTGGCGTACGGCTGCCAGCAGGCGTTGGGCACGCGGGCGGCTGATGCGGTCGGCGGCCAGGCGGGGGTCGATGCCGGCCTGGAACAGGGACTCGCAGGCGTAGATGTTGCCGGCACCGACAACGATGTCACCGGCCAGCAGCACGGTCTTGACCGCGCTGCGGCGGCGCTGCAACGCTGCATGGAAGCTCGCCGGCGTGAGCGCCGCATCGAAAGGCTCAGCGCCCAGACCACCCAGCAGCCTGGCCGCCGGCAGAAGTGTCAGGCCCGGCGACCAGACCACGGCGCCGAATCGACGCGGATCGGTCAAGCGCAAGGTGCCGCGGTCGGTGTCGAGGTCGAAGTGATCGTGTGGACCAGGCGCGCCTGCTTGCCGCAGCAGCGACAGCGACCCCGACATGCCCAGGTGCAACAGCAAGCCTTGCGGGTCGCACGGCGGCGGATCGGCATCCCCTGCAAGCAGCGGCAGCCACAGGTATTTGCCCCTGCGCATCACGGGGCCGATGCTCAGCCCGCGCAGCTGCCGCGGGTCGCAGCCCAGCGGCCAGCGCAGCGGTTTGCCCAGCCGTGCCGCCCGAACCCGGGCCCCGCGCAGAGGCTCGTCGATGCTGCGCCGGGTGACCTCGACTTCAGGGAGTTCGGGCATCGAGTCATTATGTGAGAATGAATCTCAACCCTTCGGAGCAAGCCATGGCTGAGCGCAAACGGTGGCGGATCGCGTTCTCGGCTGCTGCGCTGTCCGTGGCGCTCGCGTGGTCGCCGCCGGCCTGGTCTCAAGCAGGCGCGGCGCTCGAAGCAGTACCGCTGAACTCGGTGCTCGATGCGCCGATGTTCTACCAACTGCTGATCGGCGAACTCGAACTGCGCCAAGGTCAGCCGGGCAATGCGTTCGAGGTCATTCTCGACGCCGCACGCCGCGCCCGCGACGAGCAGCTGTTCAGGCGGGCGGTCGACATCGCGCTGCAGTCGCGCTCGGGCGACCAGGCGCTGGCCGCAAGCCGCGCCTGGCGGCAGACGCAGCCGCAGTCACTCGATGCCCTGCGCGTGCAGTTGCAGGTCCTGTCGGCTCTCAACCGGGTCAACGATCTGGCCGAGCCCATACGCACGCTGCTGACGCTGACGCCCGAGGCCGAACGTGGCGCTCTGATTGCTTCGATCCCGCGCTACGTGCTGCGTGCGCCCGACCACCGCCAGGCGGCGCAGTTGGTCGACGCGGTGCTCGACCCCTACCGCCAGGCGCCGTCCACCCGGGTGGCAGCGCTGGTGGCCTCAGGGCGGGCCTGGGCCACGGCCGAAGACAACGACCAAGCCTTGTCTCGTGCTCGGCAGGCGCATGCGATCGAACCCGACGCGGCGGGCCCCGTGCTACTGGCGCTGGACCTGATGGCTCAGCGCCCGGCGGCTGAAGAACTGGTGCGTTCGCACCTGCAGGGCAAGGCGGTCGAGTCGGCTGTCCGGCTGGCCTATGTGAGGACCTTGATGGCCGGGCAACGTTTCGTCGACGCCGCCACCCAGCTCGAGCGCGTCACTACCGAGTCACCCGACCTGCCGCAGCCATTTCTGACCCTGGGTGCGCTACACCTGGAGTTGCGGCAACCGCGTCTGGCCGAAGCAGCCTTGCAGCGCTATCTCGACCTGACGAGCGCCAGCGGCACCGTTGTGCCGTCGAAGGACGAAGACGAGGCTGACGACGAAGGCGCCAGCCGCCCGGGACAGGGTCTGGTGCAGGCCTGGTTGATGCTGGCGCAAGCCGCCGAGCAGCGCGCCGACTTTGCAGCGGCCGAATCCTGGCTCGGCAAGATCGAGGATCCCAAGCGCGCGCTGGAGGTGCAGACCCGCCGTGCCACGTTGCTGGCCCGTCAGGGTCGGCTCGATGACGCCCGCGAGACCGTGCGCCGCGCGCCTGAACGCGAACCTGGCGATGCGCGCGCCAAGCTGGTGGCCGAGGCCAGCGTACTGCGCGAGGTCAAGCAGTGGAGCGAAGCTTTCGAGGTGCTGGGAACCGCCGCACAGCGTTTCCCCGACGACCCTGACCTGCTGTACGAGCAGGCGATGGTGGCCGAGAAGATGGACCGCGTCGACGAGATGGAGCGACTGTTGCGCCGCGTGATCGGGCTCAAGCCCGACAACGCGCATGCGCACAATGCCCTGGGCTATTCGTTGGCCGACCGCAGCCAGCGCCTGCCTGAAGCGCGCGAACTGGTTCAGCGCGCGCTCGAGATCTCGCCCGGGGATCCCTTCATCACCGACAGCCTGGGTTGGGTCGAGTACCGCTCAGGCAACCTGCCCGAGGCCTTGCGCCTGCTGCGCCAGGCCTATGCATCGCGTCCTGATGTCGAGATCGGCGCTCACCTCGGTGAGGTGCTGTGGGCCGCTGGCGAGCGCGACGAAGCGCGCCGCATCTGGGCCGAGTCGCTCGGACGTGACGCGGCCAACGACGTGCTGCGCGAGACGCTGGCGCGACTCAAGGTCGACCTGTGAACCTGGGCCGCAAGCGCGCCGCGAGTGTGTTGCTCGCGGCGGTTGCCCTTGCCGGCTGCGCCTCGCGGCCAGCTGCCGACGCGGCGATGCCCTGGACCAGCGGTCACCTGTCGGTGCGTGTCGAAAGCACGGCCGATCGCGGCGCGAGCAGCGTGAGCGCCGATTTCGACCTGCGCGGAGACAGCCGACGCGGTGAACTGCGGTTGAGCTCGCCGTTGGGCAGCGTACTGGCGTCGACGCGCTGGTCGGCCGACGGGGCGGTGCTCGACACCGGTCAGGGCCAGACCCGCTATTTAGACCTGGAGACCCTGTCGCGCGAGGCGCTGGGCGAAGTGCTGCCGCTGCGAGCGTTTCCCGATTGGCTGGCCGGGCGGCCCTGGGGCGGCGCGCCCGCTGCAACGCAGGCCGGAGGCTTCGAGCAACTCGGCTGGAGCGTGTCGCTCACCGGCTTCGGTGCCGGCCGCATCGAAGCCGTGCGCGCCGCACCGCCCAAGGTCACGCTGCGCGTGCGGCTGGAGCCGGCCTCGTGAGCGTTCGCGCCTTCTACGACCTGCCGGCGCCGGCCAAGCTCAACCTCTTCCTGCACGTGATCGGCCGCCGCGCCGACGGCTACCACCTGCTGCAGTCGCCCTTCGTGCTGATCGACTGGGCCGACACCCTGCACGTCGAGCGGCGCGACGACGGTCGGCTGCGCCGGTACGACCTGGGCGCCGCCCTGCCGGTCGACGACCTGTGTCTGCACGCAGCGCGCGCGCTGCAACAGGCCAGCGGCTGCGCGCTCGGCGCCGACCTGTCGATCGACAAGCGCGTGCCCTGGGGCGCAGGGCTGGGTGGAGGCAGTTCGGACGCCGCCACCACACTGTTGGCGCTCAATCGACTGTGGGGGCTGAACTGGCCGCGCTCGCGGCTGCTGGACCTGGGCGCAACGCTGGGAGCCGACGTGCCCTTCTTCATCGGCGGGCGCAATGCCCTCGTCGAAGGCATCGGCGAGCGGCTGACGTCGATGGCCCTGCCGCGCGCTTGGTACGCCGTGCTCAAACCCGCCGCATCGCTGTCGACGCCGGCCATCTTCGCCAGCCCCCATCTCGAGCGAAGCACCGAAGCTGCTATACTCACAGGCTCTTTCGCTGACGCATTCGCTGACGCAACAGAAGGCGCGCCACCGGGGGACAGCAACAACGGGACTGGCTTGGACGATCGGGTCGGCAGGTTCATCGGTGAGGTCATGCAAGGGTATGGCCGCAACGATCTGCAGGCTGCCGCCGAATCCCAGTGCAACGAAGTGGCGCAAGCCGCTTGCAGTTTGCGGGCCCGTTTCGGCAATAGTCGGATGACGGGGTCGGGCAGTGCGGTGTTTGCGAGAGCCGGCGCAGACGAGCAGCCCGTGGCGACCTTTCCGGCGGGCCTGCTGCCGCCGGGCTGGGTTGGTCGGATGTGCCGCAGTCTGGACCATCACCCGCTCGTGGGCTGGGCCGACTGAAACGATTTTGGGGTGGCGGAGGTGTTCCGCTTCCCGTGTAGGGGAGTCGCCAAGTTGGTCAAGGCATCGGATTTTGATTCCGACATGCGAGGGTTCGAGTCCTTCCTCCCCTG
>JANOJJ010000750.1:0-1614 GCA_031408155.1 Rubrivivax sp. | reverse complement strand
CGCGCCACCGCCAGCGCCTGTTCGAACTCGCCGTTCAGGATCATGCGGGCGAAGGCCTTGGAGCCGGTGACGTTGGTGCGTTCACCGATGTTGACGAACAGCGAGCGCTCACCGATGGACACCGGCTCGAGGCCCGACAGCCGCATCGGTGGAAGAGCAGGGTCGGGACGGGAATCGGACACCGGGCGCACCTCGGGAGTTGAGGTGAGCGCCGTTGCAGCGCCGCGCAGGGCTTGCGCGGCGGCCCGAGCCTGGCGGCCGTCAGCAGCATGACGGGCCGTCGCAACGCTCCTCGGGGAGGGCGAATTCTACGGCGCTGTCAAACGCAACCCACCACCTTGAACTCGACGCGCCGGTCGAGTGCGTCACGCAAGTCGTCGGTGCCGCTGCCCACGATGGTCTCGTCCCAGCCCTTGCCTTCGGTGCGCAGGCGCTGACCGCGCGCCAGCGCCGGCGCCTCGCGCAGCAGGCGATCGCGCATCGCCTGCGCACGGCGCAGCGACAGGCTCTTGTTGATTGCCTCGGTGCCGGTCTTGCTGGTGTGACCGACCACGTTGATGCACAGCTCGGACGCCTGCGCCGCCTTGGCGATCTGGCGCACCCACATCGTGTAGGTCGCGGCGTCGCCCATGAAGTCGGTCGTATTGGGGCGAAACAGGATCTTCACCGCCAGGTTGCTGGTGGCCAGGCCGAGCGCTGCGATCTTGCCAAATGCGGTTTCGGCATCGGCCATGCGGCCTAGCTTCATGTTGGCCATGTACAGGCCATTGAAGGTGCGCAGCTGCTGGCCGTCGTCGCGCGAAGCGGCGGTGGTCATCAGTTTGAGCGCGTCGTCCCAGCGCTCGGCGTTGTAGGCGTCCTGCGCCTCGGCCAGCAGCGCGGCGGTCGGGATCTGCTCGAGGTACAGCGCATCGGCCGGCTGGCCGACGGTCTTCTCGGTGGTCTCGAGGTAACCCTGCACCGCACGGTCACGCACCAGCGACGGGCTCTCGGAATAAAAGCGGGTCGGCGCCAGGTCGAGCTGGCTGTCCTTCACCGTCGCGACTCCGCGAGCGATCACGATGCCGCTGCCGCGGTCGGACAAGGCCAGCGTCAGCCGGTAGCTGCCGGCTGCGTTGGGCACGGCACTGAGCGTGCCGTTGAACAGCCAGCGGGACTCCTTGGCGCCGGCTTCGTCAAAGGGCAGCAGCCGGACCTTGGGCAAGACCTGGGTCACGGCCGCGTTCAGGGCCTGCGTGCTGCGTTCCGTGGCCTTGGTCTGCTGGCCGCTGCGGCCGTCGAGCAGCGGGTCGATCACCGCCGTGCGCTCGGCGCCGGACTGGGTGCCCAGTTGACGCGCGATGTCGAGCAGCACGCCGTTGATGGCGCCTTCGAGCGTCTCGTCCACCGTCGGCGCCGGTGGCGGTGGAGGCGGCGGCCGTGCGGGCTGCGGTGGTGCCGCGCAGCCGGCGATGGCCAGGCTCAGGACCAACAGTCGGCGTCGTGACCACTCAGCAGCCGGCCCGGCGGCGGCGCTGTCGACCTGGTCTGTATCGATCCGTTCGCTCAAATCGTGTTCCCCCGGTCCGGCCCAAGTTCAGCCGCCGCTCGACGTGGCCTGGAAAAAAACGCTTC
>JANOJJ010000727.1:0-16050 GCA_031408155.1 Rubrivivax sp. | reverse complement strand
TCATTCTTGACTCCGGTATGCCGCATCAGTTTTTCATACGCTCGCTCATCGACGTCCCGGAGTTATGGTCTACCTGCGCGACGAGTACCACGGTTGCCGCGTCATGCTGGAGGGCGAGTTGGCCCGGCTGCGCGCCGAGCCGCCCTACCCCGGCATGCCCGAGATCGTCCTGCGCCGCGGCGCCGGCGCCGACATCTGCGGCGAAGAGTCGGCGCTGATCGAATCGATCGAAGGCAAGCGCGGTTTGCCGCGGCTGCGTCCGCCGTACGTCGCACAGGTCGGGCTGTTCGGGCGGCCGACGCTGGAGCACAACTTCGAGACGCTGTACTGGGTGCGCGAGATCCTGGAAAAGGGCGGCGCCTGGTTTGCTTCGCACGGCCGCAACGGGCGCAAGGGCCTGCGCTCGTTCTCGGTGTCGGGCCGTGTTGCCAGCCCCGGCGTCAAGCTGGCGCCGGCCGGCATCACCATGCGCGAACTGATCGACGAGTTCTGCGGCGGCATGCAGGCCGGCCACGCTTTCTACGGCTACCTGCCCGGCGGTGCTTCGGGCGGCATCCTGCCGGCGACGATGGGTGACATCCCGCTCGACTTCGACACCTTGCAGCCCTACGGTTGTTTCATCGGCTCGGCCGCGGTGATCGTGCTGTCCGACCAGGACACCGCTGTTGGCGCGGCACGCAACCTGATGCGCTTTTTCCAGCACGAGTCCTGCGGTCAGTGCACGCCCTGCCGCAACGGCACTGCCAAGGCCTCGGCGCTGATCGCCAAGCCGAAGTGGGATTTGCCGCTGCTGGACGAGCTGTCGAATGTGATGCGCGACGCTTCCATCTGTGGGTTGGGGCAGGCGGCGCCGAATCCGGTGGATTGTGTGGTCAAGTACTTTGCGCAGGAGCTGGCGTGAAGCTGGCAGTCTGCCAAGCCGCGCGGGCCGCTGCGTGCCGGCAAGTGCGAGGGCGGCCTGGCCGGTGGGGGCTGAAGCCGCGGCCTGCGCTTCGCTGCGGCTGCCCTGCGCGACACAGCCACGCGGGCGCGTTGCCTAACTCGCTTCGTTCACTGCGTTCACTGCGCTCAGACATCGGCAACGAGTCAGAGCACGAAGCGCGTGAGTACACGCGCCGCCCGCGTGGCTGCGCCGCTGCGGCGCGGCTTCTTCATGCCCCCACCGGCCAGGCCGCCCTCGCACTTGCGGAACCGACGGTGGCGCGCCACGGGTGGGCCACAACGGCGACGGCATCACTCGTCGCGAGAACACGCGAAACGCGTTGGAGCACCTGACATGAACGCGATCACCCGAAGAGAAGCCGCCGCGCTCGACGCGCCGCTTGTCAGCTTCAGCCTCAACGGCCGCGACGTCAGCGGCCGTGCGGATGAAACACTGATCGAGATCGCCGGCCGCGAAGGTGTCGAGATTCCGCGCCTGTGCTACAAGCCCGGGCTCGACGAGGTCGGCAACTGCCGCGCCTGCATGGTGGAGATCGACGGCGAGCGCGTGCTGGCGCCGTCGTGATGCCGCACCCCCACGGCCGGCATGAAGGTCACGACCGACAGCGAACGCGCCGTGCGTTCACAGAAGATGGTGCTGGAACTGCTGCTTTCGGATATGCCGGAGGCCGAATACACGCGGCACAACGAAGTCGATGAATGGGCGGCGAAGCTGGGTGTCGGCAAGCCGCGCTTCGACGCGCGCGCGCAGCCGGCGCAGGACTTGTCGCACCCGGCCATCGCCGTCAACCTGGACGCCTGCATCCAGTGCACACGCTGCCTGCGCGCCTGCCGTGACGAGCAGGTCAACGACGTCATCGGCCTGGCGTTTCGCGGCGAACACGCGAAGATCGTCTTCGACATGGACGACACGATGGGCGCGTCCACCTGCGTGGCCTGCGGCGAGTGTGTGCAGGCCTGCCCCACGGGCGCACTGATGCCGGCGCGCGAGGTGGCGCTGACGGTGCCCGACAAACAGGTTGAATCGTTGTGCCCGTTCTGCGGCGTCGGCTGCCAGCTGACCTACAGCGTCAAGGACGACAAGATCCTTTTCGTCGAAGGCCGTGACGGCCCGGCGAACCAGAGCCGGTTGTGCGTCAAGGGCCGCTACGGCTTCGACTACGCGCACCACCCGCAGCGCCTGACGGTGCCGTTGATCCGCCGCGCCGATGCACCCAAGCACGGCGACTTCGTCATGGACCCGGACCGCGTGATGGACGTGTTCCGCGAAGCCAGTTGGGAAGAAGCGCTGGAATTCGCCGGCGGCAAGCTGGCCGCCATCCGCGACCAGCACGGCAAGAAGTCGCTGGCCGGCTTCGGCTCGGCCAAGGGCAGCAACGAAGAGGCCTACCTGTTCCAGAAGCTGGTGCGCACGGGTTTCGGCTGCAACAACGTCGACCATTGCACACGCCTGTGCCATGCCAGCTCGGTGGTGGCGCTGCTCGAAGGCATCGGCTCGGGTGCGGTCAGCAACCCGGTGATGGACGTGACGAAGGCTGAGGTGGTGCTGCTGATCGGCGCCAACCCGGCGGTCAACCACCCCGTGGCGGCCAGCTGGATCAAGAACGCGGTGCGCAATGGCACCAAGCTGGTCATCTGCGACCCGCGCCGCTCGGACCTGTCGCGCATCGCGCACCGTCACCTGCAGTTCAAGCCCGACACCGACGTCGCGATGCTCAACGCGATGATGCATGTCATCGTCAGTGAGGGCCTGGTCGACGCCGACTTCATCGCCGCCCGCACCATCGGCTACGACGAACTGCGCGACAACGTCGCAGGCTACTCACCCGAGTTGATGGCGCCGATCTGCGGCATAACGGCTGAAACGCTGCGCGAAGTGGCGCGCCTGTATGCCCGGTCGCGCGCGTCGATGATCCTGTGGGGCATGGGCGTGAGCCAGCATGTGCACGGCACCGACAATGCACGCTGCCTGATCGCGCTGGCACTCATGACCGGCCAGATCGGCCGCCCGGGCACCGGGCTGCATCCGCTGCGCGGGCAGAACAACGTCCAGGGTGCGTCCGACGCCGGGCTGATCCCGATGATGCTGCCCGACTACCAGCCTGTCAGCGACCCGGCCGCGCGCGCGCGTTTCGAGCAGGCCTGGAAGCTGGCCCCCGGCACGCTGGACGAGCAGCCCGGACTGACGGTGGTCGAGGTGATGCACGCCATCCGGCGCGGCGAAATTCGCGGCATGGTCGTGCAGGGCGAAAACCCGGCCATGTCGGACCCCGACGCCAACCATGCGCGCGAGTCGCTGGCTGCGCTCGAGCACCTGGTGGTGCAGGACATCTTTCTCACCGAGACCGCCTACCTGGCCGACGTGGTGCTGCCGGCAGGCGCGTTTCCAGAGAAGACCGGCACCTTCACCAACACCGACCGCACGGTGCAGATGGGCCGCCAGGCGGTGCCGCCGCCGGGCGACGCGCGGCAGGACCTGTGGATCATCGGCCAGATCGCGCAGCGGCTCGGACTGGACTGGCACTACGAGCATGTGTCGGAGGTGTTCGACGAAATGCGCCGCACCATGCCGAGCATCGGTGGCATCACCTGGGACCGGCTCGAACGCGAGCATGCCGTCACCTACCCCTGCGTCAACGAAGGCGACCCGGGCGACCCGGTGGTGTTCACCGAGCAGTTCCCGCGTGAAGGCGGCAAGGCGCGCTTCGTGCCGGCCGACATCATCCCGGCCGCCGAGCGGCCCGATGCCGAGTACCCGCTGGTGTTGATCACCGGCCGGCAGCTCGAGCATTGGCACACCGGCAGCATGACCCGGCGCGCTTCGGTGCTCGACGCCCTCGAGCCCGATCCGACCCTGCTGGTCCACCCGCTCGAGCTGGCGGCAACCGGCGCCGAGCCCGGCGACCTGGTCACGCTCGAGTCGCGCCGGGGGCTGGTGTCGTTGTATGCACGGGTCGACGATGGCATGCCGCGCGGCGCGGTCTTCGTGCCCTTCTGCTACTACGAAGCAGCCATCAACCGGCTGACGAACGCGGCGCTCGACCCCTACGCCAAGATCCCGGAGTTCAAGTACTGCGCGGTCCGGCTCACGCGCGGTGGCCAGGCACCGCAACAAGGCAGTTATGGCGGCGGACAGGCACTCGAACCAAGCCTCGCGTGAAGCAACCGGGCGCTAGCGCCGCAGCAACGCCCGCACATGGGCGGCGCTCCCGCTGGCCAGGCCTTCGAGGCTGTAGCCGCCTTCGAGGATCGACACCACGCGGCCACGCGCGCTGTCGTCGGCCGCCTGCAGCAGCTCGGCGGTGATCCAGTGGAAGTCGTCGTCGGTGAAGCCGAGTCCGCCCAGCGGGTCCTTGTGGTGGGCGTCGAAGCCGGCCGAGATGATCAGCAACTCGGGCGCGAAGCGGCGCAGCGCCGGCAGCATCTGCTCGCGCATGCGCTGGCGCAAGGTCTCTGAATCGCAGCCGCGTGCGAGCGGGACGTTGATGATGTTGCCGGCCACGCCGGTCTCGTGCGCCGCGCCGGTGCCGGGGTAGAACGGCGACTGATGGCACGAGCCGTAGAACAGGTCCGGGTTGCGCCAGAAGCTGTTCTGCGTGCCGTTGCCGTGATGGACGTCGAAGTCGACCACCGCCACCCGCTTCAGGCCATGCGCCTGGCGCGCATGCAGCGCGGCGATGGCGGCCTGGTTGAAGACGCAAAAGCCCATCGCGCGGTCGGCCTCGGCGTGGTGCCCACAGGGACGGGTGGCGCAAAAGACGTTCGTCCCCGGCGTGCCGACGACCGCGTCGACCCCGGCACAGGCCGCGCCCACGCAGCGCATCACCGCCTCCCAGGTGCCCGGTGACATGACGGTGTCACCGCCGTCCAGCGGCTGCAAGTCGGCCGCTGGTGAGAGCGTCTGCACCTCGTCGACGTAGCCCGCCGTATGGACCAGCAGCAACTGGTGGATGCGTCCGATCGGTGCTTCGTGCCATTGCACGGTTGCAAACTCGGGTGCCCGCAAGGCCTGCACGACGGCCTGCAGTCGCGCCGGCGATTCGGGATGGTGCGGACCCGGCCGGTGCTCGAAGCAGGCCTGGTGGGTGTAGATCAGCGTTGCCATGGGGATCTGCCTTGCGTCAGCTCGGACGCGCGTCGCTGCTGCCGGGCTGGTCGCGCCGCGCGCTCTGCACGTGTCTGCGCGCGCGTCGCACGACCTGGAACACCAGCACCGCCAGCACCGGCAGCGCCAGGCCGACCACGAGGTCGGCATCGACCGGCAAGCCGCCGGCCTTGGCGGCCTTGGCCAGGTAGCCGACCAGCCCGGCGGCGTAGTACGCGATGGCCGCCACGGACAGCCCTTCCACCGTCTGCTGCAGCCGCAACTGCTGCTGGGCCCGGCGGTCCATCGATGCCAGCAGGGCCTGGTTCTGCCGTTCGCGCGCGATGCCCACGCGCGTGGCCAGCAGCGAGCTGGCCTGCGACACACGCTCCGACAGATCGTGCAGGCGCTGCGACACCGTGTTGCAGGTGGCCACCGCCGGCGAGAAGCGCCGCGCCATGAACTCGTCGATGGTCTGCAGGCCCTGCAGGCGCGATTCGCGCAGCTCGGCGATGCGTGTGGCCACCAGTTGGCTGTAGGCGCGGCAGGCACCAAAGCGGTACTGGCTGCTCGACAAGCCCTGCTCGACCTCGGCGGCGAGCCGCGTCAGCTCGTGCAGCAGGGCTTCCTCGTGACCGCTTTCCTCGGCGATGCCCGCGGTCAGCACGGCCAGGGCCGACTCGATCGCCACCACGCGCGGCAACAGCGCCTGCGCAATCGGCAGCGCCAGCAGCGCCAACAGGCGGTAGACCTCGACTTCGAACAGGCGCTGCAGCACGCGCCCGGCCTGGCGCGGTGTGAAGCCGTTGTCCAGCATCACGAAGCGCGAACAGTCGTCGGCGTGCAGGCGAAAGTCGGTGTAGGCGCAACCCGCACCGCCCACCAACTGCGAGCCGACGACGATGGCACCAGCGCCGAACCAGTCGGCCAGTTGGTCAGGCGACGCCGTGCCGCCCTGGCCCGGTAGCAGCAACGCATGCGCGGCCATCATCGTGCGGCCGGGCACCGCGCTCAGCCAGCCGCCAGGCAGCAGCGCCGCAGCGGTGTCGTCGAAGGGCTGTGCGCCGGCCCCGTCGGCAATGAAGGTGTAGCCCGAGAACTCGCCATGGCGCTCCCACTTCAGGCGCAGCGCCCCCAGCGGCAGGCTCAGGTGGGTGGCGTCGGTCGCCGGCCAGGGCGCACCGAAGTGGCGGCACAGCACGGCCAGGTGCTCGCGTTCGGCGTCGCGCTCGCTGGCCGGCAGCAGCAGCGCCAGGTGGCTGGCCCGGGCCGGGGTCAGCAGCGGCTCGGGCGGGCGCGCATGCACCTCGTCTGCTACGAGGCGGCGCTGCGGGTGGTCGGGCGGCAGGAGCGGCATGGCGCTGCAGTATCGCAAAGGTGCCAGGGCTGATCTGCGCTACGCTTGCCGCTGATGCCGCATGCCCTGCGATCCTTGGTGCTGGCCGGCGCCAGCGGTTTGATCGGCCATGAGGTGCTGGCCCAGGCCCTGGCCTTGCCCAGGCTGCGCGACCTGCATGCCGTGGTGCGACGCCTGCCGCCGGCGCCGGCGCAAGCCACGCGCCTGCACTGGCTGCAGGTCGACTACCGTGCCCTGCCTGCACTGCCGTGCTGCGACGCGGCTGTTTGTGCGCTCGGCACCACCATCAAGGCCGCTGGCTCGCAGGCCGCCTTCCGCGCGGTGGACTTCGACGCCGTGCTGGCCTTCGCGCAGGCGGTGCGGGCGGCGGGTGTCGCGCGTTTCGCGGTCGTCTCGGCGCTCGGCGCCGATGCCGGCTCGCCGGTGTTCTACAACCGGGTCAAAGGTGAGATGGAAGCGGCCCTGCAGAGCATCGGCTTCGGCGTGCTGGTCATCGCACGACCGTCGCTGCTGGTCGGTGACCGCGCCGCGCTAGGCCAGCCGGTGCGCCTGGGCGAGCGACTGGGACTGCTGGTCAGCCAGCCGCTGCGCCGTTTGATCCCCAGGGCCTGGCGGCCGATCCAGGCCGGCGTGGTGGCACGCGCGCTGCTGCGCGCGCTGGCCGCCGGCGGGTCCGGCGTGCAGGTGCTCGAATCGGGCCGTATGCAGGAGGTCGGACAAGCATGAAGATCCAGTTCCCCGGCGCGGTCGACGGTGTGACGGGCTCGCGACTGCGCCCTGTTCCAGGGCTGCAAGGTCCATCGCGAGCGCAACTGGGCTGCACAGCCGCCCTCGACGGGCTCACTCGAAACGCTGTTCGCGCAGCCACTTGGTGGCGACCCATTTCTCGCCGGCCAGCACCAGCGCGCCGCCATGCAAGGTACGGGTCGACGGGTGCGGCCGGTCGTAGCTGAAGAAGACGGCGTTGCCCTTGACGGGCGCAACCTCAAGGCCCACGTCGGGGAAGACCGTGCCGCCACCGCTCAGCGGCGCGCCGAGGTACATCACCAGCGTACCCACGCGCTGCCCGCCGCGCGATAGCACGGCGGCGGCGCCGGGGCGCTCTGGGTCAAAATAGTCGTGGTGCGGGCGGTACTCGGCGCCGGGCCGGTAACGCAACACCTGAAGGCCTTCACCTCGTTCGAGCGGCCAGCGCAGCACGGCGGCGATGCGGCGTTCGATGCGGTCGACCAGCACGGTCTCGCCGCGCGCGAAGAACATGCCGTCGCTGGTGCGAGCGGCGTTGACCTCACTGCCACCGTGCTGGTCGTCCACCGTCTCGCTGCGCACCAGGCGCGGTCGCGCCAGTTCGACCACAGCGTCGCATTCGGCGTCTGCGAGCAGGCCGCCGAAGACAACGACCCGCGGCCGTCGCATCGCCGCCAGCACCTGCACGCGTTGACCATCGACTTCCAGTTGCAGTCGTGACGACGACAGGTCGGGCTCGGGTATCGGCCCGCCGGGCTCGAGCACGTGGCGGCGCTCGGTGGCCAACGCGTCCAGGCGGTCGCTCAGCGAGGACTCCATCGCGGCTAAGGCCACCGCCTCGGACCAGCCGCTGCGACACATCGAGGCAATCACGACTTCGGGTCGGCAGCCGGCCTCGGCCTGGGCAACGATCCAGCGCCGGAGATCGTCAGTGATGGTCTGCTCGGACATCGGGGCAGCGGGTGGTGAAGAGGTCGATCGGACTCGCGGCGCAAGCGGGCATGTCCCCGGCCGCGCCGGTCCGAAGCCCGGATTCTGGCAGGGCCACGCGCGCGGCAGCAGGTGGCCGGGTCAGCGCTCGAGCGGCTGCTCGAGCGCCGGCGCGGCGGTCTCGACAACCAGGCCCAGCGTGGCGGCACCGCCGCGCAAGCGCTGCGCCAGGCGCGCGGTCGGTCAGGCGCAGCGCCTGCAGCCGGCGCGCAGCGTCACCTCCTCGTGCGCGTGGTCGAATACGGTCAACAGACGGCGATAGACCGCTACCTTGCCGCCCACCGCGCTCAGCCTCTCTCAGCTCAGGTGGCGGCCGAAGAAGCTGAAGCTGCGGTCCCAGGCCAGTTGCGCCCAGGCGGCGTCGTACTGTGTGATGCCCAGGCGGCGCGGCCCGAGCGCGGTCTCGTTGGCGAAGGCATGTTGGGCCAGGTAGCGGTGGCCGCGGTAGCGCACGCCGGCGGCGCGCAACTTCTCCTCCAGCGCGTCGACGCTGGCGATCGGGAAGGCCTGGTCCTGGGTCGCCCAATGCGCCATCAGCGGGGCCTTGATCTTGCTGGCGTCGACGAAATCCAGCGGCGGCAGGCCGTACCAGACGACTCCGGCATCGGCCTCGGGCACCATCGTCAGCGACAGCACGGTCAGCGCACCGCCCATGCAGAAGCCGGTGACACCGACCTTGGCCGCGCGGAGCTTGAGGAACTGCACCGCGCCGCGAACGTCCTGCGACGCCGCGTCGCCGAAGTTCAGGCCCGTCATCAGGTGATGCGCCTCTTCGGCCTCGAGCGTCGACTTGCCGCGGTACAGATCGGGCACCAGCGCGACGTAGCCGGCAGCGGCCAGGCGATCGGCCACGCCGCGGATCTGGTCGTTCAGGCCCCACCATTCCTGGATCACGACCAGCGCCGGTGCGGCCTTGGCGTCGGCCGCTGCGGCGAGTTCGGCGGGTTCGGCGGGTTCGGCCAGATAGCCCTGCACGGTCTGGCCGTCGGGTCGGTCAATGCTGATCATGCTACCCATGGGGGTCTCCTCGAAGGGTCGGGTTGAGACTCGGCTGCCGGCAAGTAGAGGCCCGGATGGCTGGCGCCGTCAATCGGGGCTGTCGGGGGTGGCCAGGCGGCGTATCGGTCGACGGTGAGCGATGCCAGCCGGTCCGGCAGGTCCATCAGCGCAGCCACCTGGCCCGGTGACCGCTTGCGCAGCACGCCGATCAGCTCGGCCGCGCGGTGATTGAACCTAGAAACGGCAGTTGACCGCTTTCCTCGGCTGGATACAGCGCATGAATGCTGGCGATTTCACTCACGGGCCCACTCGGGCGCGTCCAACTGCCGTTTCTAGGTTGAACAACGGGTCGGCGGCTTTGCGCAGCGTGGCGGCTGGCACCGGCGTGAGGGTGTCCAGCCGCTTGGCAGGAGACCGCAGGTAGAGCATCGCGTGGCAATGATGAAGCGGTCGTTCGGTCGATCTCAGACCGGGTCCGGGCCGGCGGCGCCCAGCGCGGCCTGCCAGGTGCGCAGCGGAATGTGGTTGCGCAGCCGGACGAGCGCGCACTCGATCAGCGCCGGGTGCACCTCGTGGCCGACACCCTGTGCGATGTCGACCGTGGCGTCGCCCTGCAGCGCGCCCAGCTGCTCGAAGGTCTGGCGCAAGTCGTCGGCCGGAAAGACCGGGTCAGCCTGGCCATGGAAGAAGTGCAGCGTGGTGTGGCGCGGAGCCGCCGCCGGCGGCTCGACGAAACGCCCGCCGAAGGCCAGCACGCGGCCGGCGATGCCGTCGTGCCGCGCCACCAGTTCGAGCGACAGGATCGCGCCCTGCGAGAAGCCACCCAGGCAGGTGGCCGCCGGGCTCACGCCCAGGCGTTGCTGTTGCTCGCGCAGCCAGGGCTCGAGCCGGTCGAGCTGGGCCGCCACGCGCAGCGGCCAGGCCGCGGGCGTGTCGCGCAGGCCTTCGATCGAATACCACATGCGGCCGCGACGGCCCCCATCGGCCGGCGTGGCTGACTCGGGCACCAGCACCGCCGCCTGCGGGAACGCCTGGCGCAAGGCCTCGGCCAGCGCGGCCAGCGCCTGGCCGCGCTGGGCCCAGCCGTGCAGCAACACCAGCAGTTGTTCGGGCCGCCCGTGGGCCGGCAGATGTTCGATCACGACCTGCATGGCCACGATTGTGGCGTGCCCGCCTGCTAGCGCAAGTTGCGGCTC
The DNA here is from genome assembly GCA_031408155.1 of Rubrivivax sp. GTDB lineage: Bacteria > Pseudomonadota > Gammaproteobacteria > Burkholderiales > Burkholderiaceae_C > Rubrivivax. The sequence continues at coordinate 5,735 of JANOJJ010000727.1, read as the reverse complement.
TTGCTGGCCTGCCCCTGCAACAGTGCGCTGTGGTCGACCAGATGGCGCGCCACCAGGTGCCGCACCTCGCCCTGAGTCTGCCAGATGTCGTAGACCGTGAGCAGGGTGCTGGCCAGCAGCGGCCGGCGCTGCGCCTGCACCAGTTGCGGCCAGACGATCACGTTGACGGCGCCGGGCTAGCGGATGCGCCGTCAGGCTCAGGTCCGTGCTGCGGTAGTCGGCCAGCAGGTTGTCAGCGGCATCGGGCGCCAGCAGCACGGCATCGGCTTCGTGCGTGCGCGTGTGGCGCAGCATCGGCGTGGCCCGGGTGTCGACCCCGGCCACGGCCCAGGCGGCCTGATGGCGGTGGCCGGTGATCGGCTTCAAGGCATCGGCCTGGGCCAGCAGCTCGAGCTGGTGCGCGTCGGCCTTTCCTCATTCAGCCTTCAGCCGGGCCTCGTGCAAGGTCGACCGGAACTGATCCGCAGCCCTCGCGGCCACTGGCTGCCGCAGCACGCCCCAGCCGCTGACCCAGGCCAGGTCCCCCACGATTGAATCGCCCTGTACCTTGGCGTGCTCCGTACCATGCCACTGCGACGCGGACCCGATCGCCGACCTGCATGACACAGGGCCCACTGAAGGGCCATGAGCATGTCAAAGCAATTTCCGGTCAGCACGGCGAACCTCAAGTCGATCGACAGCCTCGACACCGGCCCGGTGTGGGTTCTGAAGAGCCTTCCCAAGGACGCGTTCTTCACCATCGGGAAGATCGCGACGGACTGGGACGGCGACCCCAAGGCCTATGGCAACAAGCGCAAGCACCCCGAAATCTCGCCCCACGATCACCTTGGCAATGCGGGGCACTCCGGCAACTGGTGGGGTGTGGTGACAAGTAACGGTGCGAAGAATGGCACTCCGATCGAACAAAGCGGAGTCGGGCCGGCCCAGCCCTACAAGCACTACCTGATCTCGGCGACCAAGCTGGTCGACAGCGGCTACCCCGAGAACGACGTGAGGCGCTGGACCGATGCGACGCAGATCCCCTATGTGGCGCTGCCGAATTCACGCCGCTCGATGATCAAGATGGGCCTGAAGACCGGCTGTTACTGCGTGCTGATCAACCTGCAAACGATGAGGTTCTGTTTCGGCGTCTACGCCGACTCCAAGGCGGCCAAGCCACGCATGGGTGAGATCTCCAAGCGCGCCGTCGATCTGCTGGGCAACCAGGACGGGTCGGTCTTCATCATCGTCTTTCCGGAGTCGGGGCAAGGGCAAGGCATCATCCCCGACGAGGAGACCATCCAGGCCAAGGCCCGAGAAGAACTCAAGCAGTATTCGCAGCGTGACACGAACGATCACCTGGTCAAGGCGGTCGCCAAGGTCACCAATCTGAGTGCGCGACTCATCCAGGCCGGCTATGTCAGCAACACGCGATTCACCGACATCGACATCGACGGTGACATCGAGGTCGTCGGGACCTTCGGCCGCAGCCGATAGGCGGGCCCGGCCGGCTCGTGCCACAGCCCCGGCGCGCTTCGTCGGCAGGTGCGATGCGACTCTTCTCTGCCACCCGCAGCACCGGTGCCGCGACCACTGGTGCCTTGTCCTTCCCCCATCGGGCCTGCCCCTTCGCGCCGCTCATCAGTGGTCCTCCGAGGCGGTCAGGACCGCGGTAGTCGAGGCCGCCGCGGCCGCGAATGCCCGGTCTGGAGATGCCAGCCGGGCCTGTACGTCGAGGTGGTCGCAGACAGACCACCACAAGGCGATCTTTGACTTTCGGTTGTCGGCCATTTGCTGTCGCCGGCCACGGTGTGGTGTGGCGCGGAGCCGCCGCCGGCGGCCCCAGCCGTGCAGCAACACCCAGCAGTTGTTCGGGCCGCCGGTGGGCCGGCAGATGTTCGATCACGACCTGCATGGGCACGATTGTGGCGTGCCTGCAGCGGACCAGGCCCGCCTGCTAGCGGAAGTTGCGGCTCTTGCTGGCCAGCCCCTGCAACAGTGCGCTGTGGTCGACCAGATGGCGCGCCACCAGGTGCCGCACCTCGCCCTGGGTCTGCCAGATGCCGTAGACCGTGAGCAGGGTGCTGGCCAGCAGAGGCCGGCGCTGCGCCTGCACCAGTTGTGGCCAGACGATCACGTTGACGCTGCCGGTCTCGTCTTCCAGCGTCACGAAGACCACGCCCTTGGCTGTCTCGGGCCGCTGGCGGTGCGTGACCAGGCCGCTGGCGCGCGCCAGCCGGCCGTCGGGGTAGCCGCGCAGCACCGCCGCTGTCTGCACCTTGAAAGCGGCCAGTTGCTCGCGCAGCAGCGCCAGCGGATGCGCCGTCAGGCTCAGGCCCGTGCTGCGGTAGTCGGCCAGCAGGTTGTCGGCGGCATCGGGCGCCAGCAGCACGGCATCGGCTTCGTGCGTGCGCGTGTGGCGCAGCATCGGCGTGGCCCGGGTGTCGACCCCGGCCACGGCCCAGGCGGCCTGATGGCGGTGGCCGGCGATCGGCTTCAAGGCATCGGCCTGGGCCAGCAGCTCGAGCTGGTGCGCGTCGAGCTGCGCCCGGCGGGCCAGGTCTTCGGGGCTGGCGAAGGGGGCCTCGGCATGCGCGGCCACGACACGCAGCGCGGCGTCCTCGGCCAGGCCGCTGATGCGGCTCAAGCCCAGGCGTACAGCGCGCAGCGGCTGGGCATCGCCTTCGAGCTCGGTCGTCCAGCGGCTGCAGCTCACGTCGACCGGCAACACCGTGACGCCGTGCTCGCGCGCGTCGCGCACCAGTTGCGCCGGTGCGTAGAAGCCCATCGGCTGGCTGTTCAGCAGCGCGGCCAGAAAGGCGTCGGGGTGGTGGCGCTTGAGCCAGGCGCTGATGTAGACCAGCAGCGCGAAGCTGGCGGCGTGGCTTTCGGGGAAGCCGTATTCGCCGAAGCCCTGGATCTGCTTGAAGATGCGCTCGGCATAGTCCGGCGTGTAGCCCTTGGCCACCATGCGGCCGACCAGGCGGTCATGAAACGGCCCCAGGCCGCCCTTGCGCTTCCAGGCCGCCATCGCGCGGCGAAGCTGGTCGGCCTCACCAGGCGTGAAGTCGGCGGCCAGGATGGCCAGCTGCATCACCTGCTCTTGAAAGATCGGCACGCCCAGCGTGCGCTGCAGGGCCTGGCGCACCTCGTCGCTGGGGTAGTCGACCGGCTCGTCGCCGCAACGGCGGCGCAGGTAGGGGTGCACCATGCCGCCCTGGATGGGGCCGGGGCGCACGATCGCGACCTCGATCACCAGGTCGTAGAACTTGCGCGGTTGCAGGCGCGGCAGCATGCTCATCTGGGCCCGGCTTTCGACCTGGAAGGTGCCCACGCTGTCGCCGCGGCACAGCATCTCGTAGGTGGCGGCGTCCTCTGCTGGCACCGACTGCATGACGAACGGCTGCTGCAGCTTGGCGCCCACGAAGTCCAGCGCGCGCCGGATCGCGCTCAGCATGCCCAGCGCCAGCAGGTCGACCTTGAGCAGCCCCAGGGTGTCGAGGTCGTCCTTGTCCCACTGGATCACGCTGCGCCCTGCCATCGCGGCGTTTTCCACCGGCACCAGGCGCGCGAGCTGGTCGCGCGCGATGACGAAGCCGCCCGGATGCTGCGACAGGTGGCGCGGAAAGCCGATCAGCGAGCCGGTCAGTTCGACCCACAGCCGGCACAGCGGCGCGTCGGGGTCGAAGCCGTTCTCACGCAGGCGCTCGGCGCTGATCGAACGGCCGTCGAACCAGTGCTGGCCCTTGGCCACCGCGTCGATGCGGTCGAGGTCGATGCCCAAGGCGCGCCCCATGTCGCGCAAGGCCGAGCGCGGCCGGTACGAGATGACCACGCCGGTGAGCGCGGCGCGGTGGCGGCCGTACTTGCGGTAGACGTACTGGATGACCTCTTCGCGGCGCTGGTGCTCGAAGTCGATGTCGATGTCGGGCGGCTCGTTGCGTTCGGCGCTGATGAAGCGTTCGAACAACAGGCTGGCGCGCGTGGGGTCGACCTCGGTCACGCCGAGCGCATAACACACCACCGAGTTGGCTGCGCTGCCGCGGCCCTGGCACAGGATGCCTTGCGCACGCGCCCAGTGCACCAGGTCGGCCACGGTGAGGAAGTAGGGCTCGTACTGCAGTTGTGCGATCAGCGCCAGTTCGTGCTCGATGGTGGCGCGCACCGAGCTCGGCAGGCCGCCGGCGGACGTCGGGAAGCGCCACTCCAGACCCTGTTCGGTCAAGCGGCGCAGCCAGCTCACCGGCGTGTGGCCGGCGGGCACGATCTCTTCGGGGTATTCGTAGCGCAGTTCGTCGAGCGAGAAGTGGCAGCTGCCCGCCAGCTCGAGCGTGGCCGCCAGCCACTCGGGCCGGTACAGCGAGGCCAGGCGCGAGAGCGCGCGCAGGTGCTGCTCGGCATTGGGCTCGAGCGCGTGGCCGCAGTCGGCCACCGGGCGGCGCAAGCGGGTGGCGCTGAGCGCGTCCTGCAGCGGCTTGCGCGAGCGCGTGTGCATCAGCACGTCGCCCACGGCCACGATGCGCAAGCCGGTCAGCGTGGCCACGTGCTGCACCAGGTCGACCAGCAGCGCGTCGTGCGGGCGCAGCAGCAGCGGCAGCGCCAGCGCGCAGCGATCGGCGCCGAACCAGGTCCTGAGCCAGACGGCGTGGGCGAACAGGGTCTCGAAAGGTGCCGCAACGCCGGGGCCAGCCGCAGCGCCGGCAGACGACGGCAACACCGCCCCGGTCATCAGCAAGGCCAGGCATTCGGGCAGGCCGGCCAGCGTCGGCGTGTCGGGCACCTTGCCTTCGAGGTCGGCCATCAAGGCCAGGTACTCGCCCTTGGGCGCACGCCGGCGCGCCACCGTGATCCACTGCGACAGGTTGCCGTATCCGCGGCGCGTCTGCGCCAGCAGCACCAGACGCGGGCCAGGGATGGCGGAGGCAGCGGACGGGGCGTGATTCGACGAAGCCGAGGGCGATGCAACGATGGCCACGCGCTTGCGCGGCCAGGGCGCGGGCGGACGCAGGGTCGGCGTGGCGGGCAAGGTCGAGGTCGACGCAGGCTTGGCCGAAAGAACCGCGCCCTTGGCGGACGCGGGGGGAGGCGTGGAGCGCGGCGCCAGCTGCATCGTCGCCCCCACGATCAGGGGCAGGCCCAGCCGCTTGGCCTCGGCGTGCGCGCGCACCACACCGCCGAGCGAACACTCGTCGGTGATGGCCAGCGCGGCGTAGCGCAGCGCCTGCGCGCGGGCGATCAACTCCTCGGGGTGGGAGGCCCCGGTCAGGAAGCTGAAATTGCTGCGGCAGGCCAGCTCGGCGTAGCCGGGCAGGCGCGGGATGGCACGAGGGGGGCGGGGTCGATCAGGTAACACGGTTCGGGTTCGCGCACGCGGCGCGCTTGGGCAGGACGGCCCTCGGGCAGGCCCGGCGGCTGGACGGACGGGTGGAGCGGCTGCCGGAGGCCGGGCGCGAAGCCCTGCGCTGACGACGGCGACGGGGCCGGCGACAGCAGGGTGCCGACCGCTGCGGGCAGGCGGTCGAGCGGGCTGTGTACCGCATGGCCACCCATGCGCAGCACGTGGGTGTAGATCATCGTCGTGCTGACGTCGGCATGGCCCAGCAGCTCTTGCACGGTGCGGATGTCGCGAGGATGACGTGGTTGTAGATCACCTCGATGCTATTGACGTTGAGAAGAATGTTGGCAGTAGTCATGTGTGCTTTCGAATGGCGAAGACCATGGTCGGAAACCGGTTCCGGACGGGGCAAGCCACACCC
>JANOJJ010000683.1:0-4573 GCA_031408155.1 Rubrivivax sp. | reverse complement strand
CTTCAGGGCTTCGTCGAACAACGTGTCCGCGGCCACGCCGGCCGCGCCGGCCGAGGCAGCGCCGAAGCCATCGAAGAAACGCCGCAGCCGGTCGATGGGCAGCAGCATCAGGTCGTGCAGGTGCAGCCCCGGCAGGGCCTCCAGCTGTTCGCGGGTCCAGCTCGCGCCGACGGGCAGGAAGCGCCTGGCTGGTGGCAGCACCGCATCGGCATCGGCTTGCGCGCCCAGGCGCCACAGCAGCGCTTCGAGCTTGAGTCGCGCGCCGCCGCAGGCCGTGCACGGGGTGTAGCTGCGGTACTTCGACAAGAGCACCCGGATGTGCATCTTGTAGGCCTTGCTCTCCAGGTAGCCGAAGAAACGGCGGATGCCGTACCACTGCTTGTGCCAGTTGCCGGTCCAGTGCGGCGAGCCTTCGATCACCCAGTCACGCTGGGCCGGCGTGAGCTGGCTCCAGGCGGTGTCGCGCGGGATGCCGGCTTCTCCGGCGTACTTGACCAGGTCGTCCTGGCAGTCCTTCCAGGCCGGCGTCTGCAGCGGTTTGATCGCGCCGTTGCGCAGCGTCCTGCGGCGGTCGGGGATGACGAGGCCGAAATCGACCCCGATCACGCGACCGAAGCCGCGGCAGCTCTCACACGCGCCGAAGGCCGAGTTGAAGCTGAACAGCGCCGGCTGCGGATCGGCGTAGCGCTGGTCGCTTTCGGGGCAGTGCAGGCCGGTCGACCAGCGCCAGGGGTCGGCGTTGTCAGCGACAAAGACCGTGAGCCGCCCGCTGCCGCGCTTGAGCGCAGCCTCGATGGCCTCCATCACGCGTACCTTCTCGGCGCCGCTGATGCGAAAGCGATCGGCCACCACGTCGAGGATCTTCTTGCTGCCCTCGATCCGCTCGCCCTGGACCCGGGTGAAGCCGCTGGCCGACAACCATTGCGCCTGCTGCTCGGCCGTGGTGTCGGCGGGCAGCTCGACCGGAAAGGTCAACACCAGCCGCGCGTCCCCGGCGCCGGCGGCGCGCTGCAGCAAGTCGGCATGGATGGTCTCGGGCGTGTCGTGCCGCACCGCCAGCGCGGTGGCCTTGTCGAACAGCTGCGCCGCACGGGCGAACAGCAGCTTCAGGTGGTCGTTCAGCTCGGTCATCGTGCCGACGGTCGAGCGCGACGTACGCACCGGGTTGGTCTGGTCGATGGCGATTGCCGGTGGCACGCCATCGACGCGGTCGACCGCCGGGCGATCCATGCGGTCGAGGAACTGCCGTGCATAGGCGCTGAAGGTCTCGACGTAGCGCCGCTGGCCTTCGGCGTACAGGGTGTCGAACACCAGGCTCGACTTGCCCGAACCGCTGGGCCCGGTGACGACCGTCATCTCACCCGTGTGGATGTCGAGGTCGATGTTCTTCAGGTTGTGCTGGCGGGCGCCGCGGATGCGGATGACACCGGAGGACATGGCAGGAGACGGGGTGGGTGGCAGGGGCAACCTTTCATTCTAGGTTTCCCCGTCCGCCCGCCATCGGCGCCAGGGCATGCGGCCCGGCTGCGCGCGTCAGCGCAGTTCAACATCGCTACAGTCAGTTGCAAGGACCCAAGGTTTGTCTGGATGCGCGGCGTCGACCAGCCGCCGACAGTGGTCGCCTCATTGAACCGGACAGAGCAGGCAAGCAACGATCATGGCCGACTCCCAACCATCACGGCCCCGGCGCAGCCGGGCAGGGCTGGCGCTGTGTGCGCTGCTGGCTATGGCCGGGCCGGCCGCCGCGCAGATCCTGGTCGGCCAGACCTCGGGTTTCACCGGCCCCGTGGCCAGCGGCGTGCAGGAGAACACCGACGGCGCCAGGCTCTACATCGACCACGTCAACGAGCGTGGCGGCGTTGGCGGCCAGCGCATCGAGCTGATCTCGCTGGACGACAAGTTCGAGCCCGCCATCGCCGCGGCCAACGCGCGCAAGCTGATCGTCGAGCGCGGTGTCATCGCCTTGTTCCTCAACCGCGGCACACCGCACACCGAGGCCATCCGGCCGCTGCTCGACGAGCACCAGGTGCCGCTGGTGGCGCCGTCGACCGGCGCGATGGTGCTGCACCAGCCGGTGCACCCGTGGATCTTCAACGTGCGCGCGCCCTACCAGCGCGAAGCCGAAAAGGCAGTGCAACATCTGACCACGATCGGCCTGACGCGAATCGCACTGGTGCATGTTGACGATTCGTTCGGCGCCGACGTGGCTACCGGCGCGGCTGCCGGTTTCGCCGCGTCCAAGCTCCAACCCGTGCTGCGCGCCACCTTCGACCGCAGCAAGCCGGTGTTCGACCCGATCGTCGCCGCGATCGTCAAGGCCAATGCGCAGGCGGTGTTGCTGATCGGCTCGGCCGGCACGGTGGCCGACGCCACCAAGGCGCTGCGCGCCGCCGGTTCGCGCGCGCAGGTGGTCACGATGTCGAACAACGCCTCAGCCGGCTTCGTCAAGCTGCTGGGCGAGCACGCGCGCGGCACCTTGGTGACGCAGGTCTTTCCCAACGAACGTGCGATCGGGGTGCCGCTGGTCAAGGAAGCCGCCGAGCTGGCGCGCGCCAAGGGCCTGAAGGGGGTCACGCCCGCAATGATGGAGGGATTTGCGGCCGCCAAGGTGCTGGTGGAAGGCCTGCGCCGTGCCGGCCCGCGGCCCACGCGCGAGCGGCTGGCCGCGGCGCTCAACGGCCTGGCCAACCTCGACCTGGGCGGCATGCGCCTGGGCTATTCGCCCACCGACCACAGCGGGCTGACGTACGCGGAGCTGTCCATCATCGGGCCCGACGGCCGTTTCATGCGCTGAACCAGAGTGCGTCGCCAGCGCTCGGCCATTTGAGTGCTGGCACCGGCAGCCAGCAGGCGCCGGTCAGGGCCGGCGGCAGGCCAGCAGCAGGTCCCAGCGATGGGCGCCAGGCGGTGGGCGGCGCGCCACCGGCACGGTGGCATCGGGCTTGAAGGCGTGGCGCGCCAGCGCACTCATGCGATCGGCCTCGGCCTCGAGCGCGGGGTCGATCAGCAGCCGCACGCCGACCCCTTCGGGTGCCAGCATCCAGCCGCGACGCGACTGCCGCACATGCGCCAGTTCATGGCCCAGCAGTGCCCAGCCGTCGGCGGAGTCGGGGTCGTAGCGCCCGTGCTCGATGTAGATGTCGCTGCCGTGCGCAAAGGCCTCGGCGCCGAGCGACGCCGGCGCGGGACCCAGGTGCACGCGCACGTCTGCAAACGAGGTGCCGAACAGCAGTTCCATGCGCTGCTGCACGCCATCAGGCAAGGGCAGGCCCTGGTTGGCGGCGCCAAACGACAGCCGGTGGATGTCGATCATCATTGCTCTCCTGCGGTGCTGCTGTGCACTCGCCGCGAGTATCCGGTCGACACGCCGGGTTGCCCAGCACCCGACGGGGCGTGCCCGTCCTGAAGACTAGGGACAAGGCGCAGCTGCAGCGACCGCTTTCGTGCAGACCGTCACGGGCAGCGGCGGCCGCGGCAACGATCGGCGATGATCCCGCCCCATGAAAGTCTTCGGCATCGCCGGACGTTCCGGCATGGGCAAGACCACGCTGCTGGAGCGGCTGGTCCCTGAACTGGGGTCACGCGGATTCGTCGTATCGCTGATCAAGCACAGCCACAAGCCGATCGAGATCGACCGCCCGGGCAAGGACTCGTACCGCCTGCGCGAAGCCGGCTGCCAGGAGGTGCTGCTGCTGGGCGACGGCCGCTGGGCGCTGATGCACGAACTGCGCGGCGACGCCGAGCCCGCGCTGGACTACCTGCTCAGCCGGCTGCAGCGCTGCGACATCGTGCTGGTCGAAGGCTTCAAGAGCGGCGACTTCCCGAAGCTCGAGGTCTGGCGCGCAGCCGAAGGCAAACCGCCCCTGTGGCCCGACTGGCCGGGCATCGTGGCAATCGCTTGTGAAGGTACGCCGCCTGCGGCCGTGCCGCGCCAGTTGGCGCTGGCGGACACGGCGGCGATCGCCGAGCTGGTGCTGGCCGAGGCCACGAGCGCCTAGTCGCCCGAGTGCCCGCGCCCGCCGCGCTCGCTGAGGAACTGCAGCGTCGCGGCCCAAGTCTGCGGCGAGTTCAGGATGCCGATGTGCGCGCTGCCCAGGATGGCGTCGAACGCCCCCTGACCGGTCAGGTCGAGCTGGCGCGCGCCCTTGAGCGACGCGCTCTTCGAGAAGTCGGTCGGCTTGCCGAACGAGTCGACCGCCGGCACCGGCGCGATAACCCCGTCCTGCAGCGACATGAAGACGAAACTGGTGTCGGCGTTGCGGATCACCAGCACCTTGGTCGGGCCCGCCGTCTCGGCCGAGCCAGCGCGGCCGTTCAACAGCTTGAGGAAGGGCGTGTCGGGTGAGCCCAGCTCCTGGCAGACCTCGCTCGATGGCGTGAAGCCACCCAGCGCCGGCAGCTGGAAGTAGTTGCCCGCCGTTGGTGAGCAGTTGATGATGCCGTGGTTGGGGCCGTCGATGGCCACCAGCCGGCGCACCTGGTGCTGCGCGCCGTCCTGGCGCATCCATTCACGCGCCAGCGTCACGCCCAGGCTATGGCCGACGATGTCGACCTGGCGCGCACCGGTGTAGGC
>JANOJJ010000668.1:0-4063 GCA_031408155.1 Rubrivivax sp. | reverse complement strand
TGCTGGCGGATCGCGGGCAGCAGCGCGGCTTCGGCCATCTGCATCGACACCGCGTGGTGAGCGGCCTCGTAGCCGAAGCTGCCGGCCATGCCGCAGCATGAGCTTTCGATCAACTGCGGCTTCGCGCCGGGGATGAGTCTGAGCACGTCCATGATCGGGCTGATCGCGCCAAAGGCCTTCTGGTGGCAATGCCCGTGCAGCAGCAGCGGCTGGTCGATCGCCTCGAGCTTCAGCTCGAAGCGGCCGGCCCTGGCTTCGCGGGCGATGAACTCCTCGAACAGCAGGGCCTGCCTGGCCACGATCTCGGCCGGCTCGCCCAGGCCCAGCACCAGCGCCTCGTCGCGCAGCGTCAGCAGACAGCTCGGTTCGAGGCCGACGATGGCGATGCCCGCGCGCGCAAAGGGCAGCAGGGCGTCGATCAGCTCGGCCAGCTTGGCCCTGGCCTGGTCGACCATGCCGCTGGCCAGGTAGGTGCGGCCGCAGCAGACATGGCCGCCGGGTTTGGTGATGGTGTGCAGGGTGTAGCCCGCGGCCTCGAGCACCTGGGCGGCGGCATGGGCGTTCTCGCTTTCGAAGCTGCCGTTGAAGGTGTCGACGAAGAGCACGGCGGCCTTGGGCGCTGCGGCCAGGGTCTGCTCGCGGCCGGCGAAGGTCCCGGGTTCGATCGTGCGCCAGAAGGTGTCGCTGCGCCAGCGCGGCAGCGAGCGCCGGGCCGACACTCCGAGCCAGCGCTCGCCCAGGGCCTTGGCGCCGGGCAGCACTTCGCGCAGGTTCATCAGCCACGGCCAGCGGCTGGCCGCAGCGGCGTAGTCGGGCAGCCGGGCCACCAGTTGGTCCTTCAGCGTGTAGCCGTGGCGGCGCTTGTAGTGCGCGGTGAACTCGATCTTCAGGCGCGCCATGTCGACGCCGGTCGGGCAATCGCGCTTGCAGCCCTTGCAGCTGACGCAAAGGTCCATCGTCTCGGCCAGTGCATCGCTGGTGAAGGCGTCGGGGCCGAGCTGGCCCGACAGCGCCAGCCGCAGCGTGTTGGCGCGGCCGCGCGTCAGGTGCTGTTCGTCTCGCGTAACGCGGTAGCTTGGGCACATGGTGCCAGCGTCGAACTTGCGGCAATGGCCGTTGTTGTTGCACATCTCCACCGCCTTGGCCAGCCCGCCGGTGCTGTCGCCGCCGCTGCCGGGTGCGGTGGTCACTTCGGTCAGCGGGTCGGCCTGCACGTTCCAGGCCGACCAGTCGAGCACGGGCTTGAGTTCGATCCGCCGGTACGGCCGCGGCGCATCGGCCGGCGCGAAGCGCAACAGCGCGACGTCGTCCATCTTCGGCGGGTCGATGATCTTGCCGGGGTTGAAGAGGCCGGTCGGATCGAGCTCGCGCTTGATCGCGCGGAAGGCCTCGTTGAGCGCCGGACCGAACTGCCATTCAATCCACTCGCCGCGGCACAGGCCGTCGCCATGTTCGCCGCTGTAGGCGCCCTTGAAGCGGCGCACCAGCAGCGCGGCTTCTTCGGCGATGACGCGCATCTTGGTCGCCCCGTCGCGGCGCATGTCGAGGATCGGCCGCACGTGCAGCGTGCCGACTGACGCGTGCGCGTACCAGGTGCCGCGCGTGCCGTGGCGCGCGAAGACCTCGGTCAGCGCGTCGGTGTACTCGGCCAGGTGTTCGAGCGGCACCGCGCAGTCCTCGATGAAGCTGACCGGCTTGCCGTCGCCCTTCAGGCTCATCATGATGTTCAGGCCCGCCTTGCGCACTTCCCACAGCGCCTTCTGGGCGGCTTCGTCGGGCATTTCGACCACGCTGCCGGGTTGGCCAAGGTCACCCAGCAGCTCGACCAGCCGCTGCAGTTGCGCCAGCAGCACGGCGCGGTCATCACCGGCAAACTCCACCAGCAGGATGGCTTCGGGCCGGCCGATCAGCACGCTGCGCATCGTCGGCTCGAAGGCCGGGTTGGCCAATGCCAGCTCGACCATCGTGCGGTCGACCAGTTCCACCGCCGTCGGAGCGAGCTTGACGATGTGCTGCGCGCTCGCCATCGCACTGCGAAAGCGCGTGAAGTTGACGACCCCCAGCACCTTGGCCTTCGGCAATGCGCTGAGGTTGAGCGTCAGGCTCCTGGTCAAGGCCAGCGTGCCTTCGGCACCCACCAGCAGATGCGCCAGGTTGATGCTGCCGTCGGTGCTGTAGGGCTTCTCGCTCTGCGGATGGAAGAGGTCGAGGTTGTAGCCCGCCACCCGGCGCAACACCTTCGGCCAGTGCGCCTCGATGTCGGCGCGATGGCGCTCGGCCAGGTCTCTGACGAAGGCCGCGATGCGCGCGGCACGCCCCGTCGCCTGATCCACCCGGCCGAAGCGCACCAGCTCGCCGTCGGCCAACCAGGCCTCGGCGCCGGCCACGTTGTGCACCATGTTGCCGTAGGCGATGCTGCGCGAGCCGCAACTGTTGTTGCCGGCCATGCCGCCCAGCGTGGCCTGCGCGCTGGTCGACACGTCGACCGGGTACCACAGGCCGTGCGCCTTCAGGCGCGCATTCAGGTGGTCCAGCACCAGGCCGGGCTCGACGATGGCGGTGCGCGCCTGGAGGTCGACGTCGAGCACCCGGCGCAGGTGCTTGCTGCAGTCGATGACCAGCGCCGCGCCGGTGGTCTGCCCGCATTGGCTGGTGCCGCCGCCGCGCGGCAGCACCGGCACCTTCAGCTCGCGCGCGATCGCCAGCGCGGTGGCCACGTCGTCAGGCGTGGTCGGCACCAGCACGCCGGCGGGCATGATCTGGTAGATCGATGCGTCGGTGGCATAACGCCCGCGCGACGGCAGATCGAACAGCACCTCGCCTTGAGTCTCGGCGCGCAGGCGACGAGCCAGTTGCGCGCAGACCTCGTTGGGGGGCAGCACGCTGCCCAGCGCAGGGGTGTCCGCGGTCATCGGGCCTGCACCTCCGGGCCGGGATAGGCCGCGCCGCTGCGCATCAACTGCAGCACGGCGTCGCGCTTGTGCAGCAGGTGCTGCAGCAGCAACTGGCGCAGGGCCGGGCCGTCGCGTGCGGACAGGGCCTCGGCGATGCGGTCGTGTTCCTGCACCGCACGCTGCCATTTGGCCGTGTCCTGGTTGGTGCGAAAGCGCAGCGACTGCACACGCGCGTTCAGGCTGCGGTAGGTCTGGGTCAGCACCGGGTTGCCGGCGGCCTGGTTGATGGCCGCATGGATGCGCTCGTTGAGCCGGTAGTAACCCGACAGGTCTTGCCGCGCATGGCAAGCCCGCATCTCGAAATGCAGGGCCTGGATCTCGGCGATCTCGGCATCGCTGGCGCGCGCGGCTGCCAGTTCGCCCGCCAGGCCTTCCAGCGCGGCCAGCAGTTCGAAGGCGTGTTCGACATCGGACGCCGTGAGCTTGACGGCCACCGCGCCGCGGTTGGGCAGCAGATCGACCAGGCCTTCGGCGGCCAGCCGCTTGATCGCTTCGCGCAAGGGCGTGCGCGACACGTGCAGCAATTCGCACAGCTCGCGTTCGTTGAGTTTGGCGCCGGGCGCCAGGCGGCCTTCGACCAGCAGCGTGCGCAGGCGCTGCGCGACCTGGTCATGCAGTGCGCCGCGCGAGATGTCGATGATGTCGGCCATGAGGGATGGTATTTTGAATGCAAAAAGACTGACCGATCTTCATGGGCGCATCTCGTATTCCCTGAGCCGTTTGCCCAATTTGAATGCAAAAATTCCGCTCGAAAGGACCTTCGATGCTGCAACTCGACTCCCATCCCTGCGGCCGTCACTTCCTGCAGATCCCCGGCCCGAGCCCGGTCCCCGACCGCGTTCTGCGGGCGATCAGCCTGCCCACCATCGACCACCGCGGGCCCGAGTTCGGCGCCCTCGGGCGCACCGTGCTGGCCGGCATCAAGGAGGTGTTCAAGACCCGGCATCCGGTGCTGATCTACCCGGCCTCGGGCACCGGGGCCTGGGAGGCGGCGCTGGTCAACACCACCAGCCCGGGCGACCAGGTGCTGATGGTCGAGACCGGCCACTTCGCGTCGCTGTGGGCCAGGATGGCCGGCCGGCTGGGCCTGCAGGCCGAGGTGCTGGCCT
>JANOJJ010000646.1:0-8983 GCA_031408155.1 Rubrivivax sp. | reverse complement strand
CCTTCGCCCGCGATGATCTCGGTACCCGGGCCGATCACGATGTCCACGCCCGGCTGCACGTCGGGGTTGCCGGCCTTGCCGATGGCCGCGATGCGGCTGCCCTTCAAGCCGATGTCGGCCTTGACGACGCCCCAGTGGTCGATGATCAGCGCGTTGGTGATCACGCAGTCGCAGGCCAGGTCGTGACCAGGGCCGTTGACGCGCTGACTCTGGCCCATGCCGTCGCGGATGGTCTTGCCGCCGCCGAACTTGACTTCTTCGCCGTAGCCGCCGGCGCGCAGGGTGTAGTCCTTTTCCACCTCGACGATCAGCTCGGTGTCGGCCAGGCGCACGCGGTCGCCGACGGTGGGGCCGAACATCTCGGCGTAGGCGCGTCGTCCGATGCGGGCCATGTCAGAGGGCTCCTTGCACGTCGCCGCGGAAACCCCAGACCTGGCGGTCGCCCGCATAGGCCACGAGTTCGACCGAGCGTTGCTGGCCCGGTTCGAAACGCACCGCGGTGCCGCTGGCGATGTTCAGCCGCATGCCGCGCGCGGCGACGCGGTCGAAGCGCAGCGCCGGGTTGGTCTCGGCAAAGTGGTAGTGCGAGCCGACCTGGATCGGCCGGTCGCCGCTGTTCTCGATCACCAGGGTCAGGGTCGGGCGGCCGGGGTTGAGCTCGAGCTCGCCGGGTTCGCAAAGGATCTCGCCGGGGGTCATGTCGGGATCGCTCATGCAATCGGTTGGTGCACGGTCACCAATTTGGTGCCATCCGGGAAGGTGGCCTCGACCTGGATCTCGGGCACCATGTCAGCCACGCCATCCATCACGTCGGAGCGGCTCAGCACCTGCTTGCCTTCGCTCATCAACTGCGCCACGGTCTTGCCGTCGCGCGCGCCCTCCATGATGGCGGCGCTGATCAGGGCCACGGCTTCGGGCACGTTGAGCTTCAATCCGCGCGCCTTGCGGCGTTCGGCCAGCAGCGCGGCGGTGAAGGTCAGCAGCTTGTCCTTCTCTCGTGGTGTCAGGTCCATCGGAGCGTCCTCAGCATGTTGAATGCCATGTTAAGCGGCGCACCGATGCGAGGCATAGGCGGCAAGCGGGGCTGGTGCGGATCTTGAGTGCGGGTCCGGGGTGAGCACAGTCGAAGCACCCGTCACAAGCCCCGTCGCAACACCCGCGGGTGCCCCGCAGCGCGTGGTCAAGACCCGCCGCGACTACAACAGCTGGGTCGCGCGCGAGTCGATGGAAGACTACGCACTGCGCTTCACGCCGCACTCCTTTCGCCGCTGGAGCGAATGGCGGGTCGCCAACACCGCCTTCGGCGCCGCGTCGTTCCTGATCCTCGAGGCGGTGGGCGCCACGCTGCTGGTGCAGTTCGGCTTCACCAACGCGGTGCTGGCCATCCTGGCCACCGGGCTGATCATCTTCGCTGCCGGCTGGCCGATCAGCGTCTACGCCGCGCGCCACGGCGTCGACATGGACCTGCTGACGCGCGGCGCCGGCTTCGGCTACATCGGCAGCACCATCACCAGCCTGATCTACGCCAGCTTCACCTTCATCTTCTTCGCGCTCGAAGCAGCCGTGATGGCCTATGCGCTGGAACTGGCGTTCGACATTCCGCCGGCCTGGGGCTACCTGCTGTGCGCGCTGGTGGTGATTCCGCTGGTGACACACGGCGTCACCGCGATCAGCCGCTTGCAGCTGTGGACGCAGCCGCTGTGGATCGTGATGCTGGTGCTGCCCTACGTGTTCGTGTTCAGGCACAACCCCGAGGTGCTGCGGGGGCTGGTGCTCTACCCGGGCGAGAAGGGCGTCGGCGCGGGCTTCGATCTGCTCGCCTTCGGCAGCGCGATGACGGTCGGCATCGCGCTCATCACGCAGATGGGCGAGCAGGTCGACTACCTGCGCTTCATGCCGGCCCGGCAGCCGGGCAAGGCCAAGCGCTGGTGGGCGGGCGTGATCGTCGGCGGCCCGGGCTGGGTCTTCCCGGGTGTGCTCAAGATGCTGGGCGGCGCGCTGCTGGCCTACCTGGCGATCACCCACATGGTGCCGGCCGAGCGCGCGGTCGACCCCAACCAGATGTACCTCGCGGCTTACGAGTACGTCTTCTCGCAATACGGCTGGGCGGTGGCGGCGACGGCGACGTTCGTCATCGTCTCGCAGCTCAAGATCAACGTCACCAACGCCTATGCCGGGTCGCTGGCGTGGAGTAACTTCTTCTCGCGCCTGACGCACGCGCACCCGGGGCGGGTGGTGTGGATGGTGTTCAACACCGGCATCGCGCTGGTGCTGATGGAGATCAACGTCTTCAGCGCGCTCGGCCACGTACTGGGGCTGTACGCCAACGTGGCCATCGCGTGGATGATGGCGGTGGTGGCCGACCTGGTGGTCAACAAGCCGATGGGCTGGTCGCCGCCGGGCATCGAGTTCAAGCGTGCGCACCTGGTCGACATCAACCCGGTCGGCGTCGGCGCGATGGGCATCGCGTCGCTGCTGTCGGTGGTGGCGCACCTGGGCGCCTTCGGGCCGCTGGCGCAGGCCTTCTCGGCGCTGATCGCGCTGGTCACGGCGTTTGTCGCCTCAGCGCTGATCGCTTGGGCGACGAAGGGGCGCTACTACCTGGCGCGGCGCACGATCCCGATCGTGCCGGTCCCGGCCGAGGGCCTCTACCGCCGGCTGCAGACCTGCTGCATTTGCGCGAGCGAATACGAGACCCCGGACATGGCGCAGTGCCCGGCCTACCAGGGGCCGATCTGCTCGCTGTGCTGCACGCTCGACGCGCGCTGCGACGACCAGTGCAAGCCCGACGCACGTCTGTCGGCGCAATGGACGGCGGCGCTGCGCCGCCTGCTGCCGCGCTGCATGTGGCCGCAACTCGACGCCGGTCTGGCGCAGTATCTGCTGCTGATGGGCCTGCTGGCGCCGGGGCTGGCGCTGCTGCTGGCGGTGGTCTACACCCAGACCGCGCGCTCGCTGGGTGAACAGGCCGCCACGCTGGCACCGATGTTGCGCGAAGGTTTCGTCGCCGCCTACCTGCTGCTGCTGATCGCGGCCGGCATCGTGGCCTGGTGGCTGGTGCTGGCGCAGCAGAGTCGGCAGGCGGCGCAGCAAGAGTCCAACCGCCAGACCGAGGCGCTGACGCGCGAGGTCGAATCGCACCGCCGTACCGACGAACAACTGCAGCACGCCAAGCGCCTTGCCGACGCCGCCAATGGCGCCAAGAGTCGCTACATCACCACCATCAGTCACGAGCTGCGTACGCCGCTGAACAGCATCCTCGGTTATGCCCAACTGCTGGAAGAAGACGACGCCATGCCGGCCCACCGGCGCCAGGCCGTGAGTGTGATTCGGCGCGGTGGAGACCATCTGCTGAGCCTGATCGAAGGCACGCTCGACATCGCGCGCATCGAGTCCGGCAAGCTCACGCTGGACCTGCGGCCGCTGCGCTTTGCCGATGCCATCGCCAAGATCGCGCGCCTGTTCGAGCTGCAGGCCGCCGGCCGCGGAATCGGCTTTAGCTGCGTGATCGACGGCGCGTTGCCGGCGCTGGTGCGCGCCGACGAGAAGCGGCTGCGCCAGATCCTCATCAACCTGCTGGGCAACGCGATGAAGTTCACTGCGCGCGGACAGGACACGCTGCGGGTGACCCATCATCGCGAGCTGGCGCGCTTCGAGGTCAGCGACACCGGCCCGGGCATGAGCGCCGACGAACTGCAACGCGTGTTCGAACCCTTCGAGCGCGGCTCGGCCGCCAGCGGCATGTCGGCCGGGAGCACCGGCCTGGGGCTGACCATCGCACGCATGCTGACCGAGCTGATGGGAGGCGAGCTGAGCGTGAAGAGCCAACCCGGCGCGGGCACGACGTTCACGATCCTGCTGTTCCTGCCCGAGCTCGCCGGCATGAGGCCCGACAGCGCAGCGCCACGCGCGCGCCGGCTGGGCTACGAGGGTCCGCGCCAGCGTGTGCTGGTGGTCGACAACGAAGAGGCCGACCGCCGGCTGCTGCTCGACGTGCTGCGGCCACTGGGCTTCGAGGTGCAGACCGCGGCTTCGGGGGAAGAAGCGCTGGCGCTGCTGGCCAGGCCAGGCGGCGTCGCGCCCGACGCCTTGTTGATGGACCTGGCGATGCCCGGCATCGACGGTTGGGAAACACTGCGCCGGGTGCGCGCCGCCGGGCTGACCATGCCCACGGCCGTGGTGTCGGCCAATGCCTTCGACCGCAAGCTCGACAACCCGGTAGGCCTGCCGCCGGAGGACTTCATCGTCAAGCCGGTGCGCCTGCCCGAACTGCTCGACTGGCTGGGCCAGCGGCTGGCATTGCAGTGGACCACGCTCGACAAGGCCGTGGCCCCGGTGCCGCCACCGGCGAGCGTCGAGCGTGTGCCGCCCGCACCGCGCCTGCGCGCACTGCAGCAAGCGTTGCGCCTGGGTCACGTGCGCGGCGTGGGCCAGCAGCTTGACGCCATCGAGGCGGCCGACCCCGCCGATGCCGCTTTCGTCGCCCGTCTGCGCGCGATGGCGCGCCAATACCGATTCGACGCCATGACTGACCTGTTGTGCAAAACCCTGGATCAACCCCGCCATGCCTGAGACCGAAGACCGCACCGATCTTGCCTTGTCTGGTTGTGCCGACGTGGTGCTGGTGGTCGACGATGTGCCCGAGAACATCGCGCTGCTGAACGACGCGCTCGACGAAGCCGGCTACACCGTGTTGGTGGCCACCAGCGGTGAAGCCGCGCTGCAGCTGGCGCAGCGCGCCCAGCCCGACCTCGTGTTGCTCGACGCGGTGATGCCTGGGCTCGACGGCTTCGAGGTGGCGCGCCGGCTGAAGGCCGACGAGCTCACGCTGGCGATCCCGATCGTCTTCATGACCGGACTGACCGAGTCCGAGCATGTGCTGGCCGCCTTTGCCGCCGGCGGCACCGACTACGTCACCAAGCCCATCAAGCCGAAGGAGGTGCTGGCGCGCATCGCCGCGCACCTGCAGGCCGCGCGCACGCAACGCCAGGCGCGCAACGCGCTGGACGCGTTCGGTCACGCCACCATGGTGGTGCGCGAACGCGACGGCCGCCGCGTCTGGCAGACCGCGCTGGCGCGCAAGCTGTTGGGCGAACA
The DNA here is from genome assembly GCA_031408155.1 of Rubrivivax sp. GTDB lineage: Bacteria > Pseudomonadota > Gammaproteobacteria > Burkholderiales > Burkholderiaceae_C > Rubrivivax. The sequence continues at coordinate 3,886 of JANOJJ010000646.1, read as the reverse complement.
CTTCGGCGGCGCCGAGACGGTGACGCCGCCGGAAGTGATCGCCTGGGTGGCGCGCGAATCCTTGCGCCGCCGCGCCGGCGCCGACCCGGTGACGCTGACCGTGGCACGCGGATCGCGCCGCATCACCTTCGCGCTGCACCCGATGCCTGAAGAGACGCTGGAAGAAGCCGGCGATGGCGAATGGCTGGTGGTGATGCGCGAGAGCGACGCCGGCGCCGTGGTCGAGGCCGTGGCTCTGGCCTGCAAGCTCACCGCGCGCGAGGCCGAGGTGCTGTACTGGGTGGTCAAGGGCAAGACCAACCGCGACATCGGCGACATCCTGGGCACCAGCCCGCGCACGGTGACCAAGCACCTCGAGCATGTGTTCGAGAAGATGGGCGTGGAGACGCGCACCGCGGCGGCGGCGCTGGCGCTGTCGCGGGTGAAGGAGCTGGCGCGCACTTGAATCAGCAACCGCTGCCGGGCCGGGCGGCGTCGAAGCGATCGCACAATAGGCGGTCCGACACCGTCCCGCCCGCCAGGAGCCGATTCATGCGTTGCCTATCCCGCCGCCTTGCCACCCTGGCGGCGCTGTGCCTGGGCCTGATGTCGTCGCTGTCGACCCAGGCGCAGGACAAGACCCTGACGCTCGCCCTGGCGCGCAATGCGATCACGCCCGGCGAAGAGCTCTTCACCTACGCCGTGCCCAAGCAGATGGGCTGGTTCAAGCGCGAGGGCCTGGCGGTCAACCTGCTCAAGACCAACGGCTCCACCGCCGCGTTGCAGGCGGTGGCCAGCGGCAGCGCCGACATCGCCTACGCCTCGTCGCTGAGCATCGCTGCGGCGATCGACAAGGGCGTGCCGGTCAAGGCCTTCGCCGGACTGACGGTGCATTGGCCGTACTTCATCGGCGTGCCGCCGGGCTCGCCGATCAAGCGAATTGCCGATCTCAAGGGCAAGCGCGTGGGCGTGATCAGCCTGGCCTCGGCCTCGTATGCCGACCTCAAGGCCAACCTGAAGGTCGCCGGGCTGGCCGAGTCCGACGTCAGCGTGCTGCCGGTGGGTGCCGGCGCGCGTGCGGCCGCGGCGCTGAAGAACGATCAGGTCGACGCGATCGACAGTTATTCCGATTCATTCACCGTGATGAAGCAGAACGGAGTCGACCTCAGGCTGCTGCCGCGCCCGGCGCAGATGGCCAGGCTCTTCAGCGTGACGATGGTTACCAGCGCCGCAGCCTTGAAGAACGACCCCGACCGGTTGGCGCGCTTCGCCCGTGCGGCCTACCAGGGCATCATCTTCACGCAGCGTCATCCCGAGGCCGCGTTGAAACTGAGCTTTGCCGAGTTTCCCGAGCTGGCCGGCAGCGCCGACCCTGCCGGCAAGGACGCCAGCAACACGCTCGACGCGATGAAGATCGCGCTCGGGGACTCCATCCCCGGCGGCAGTCCCGACCCCGAAGCCTGGGGCAACTGGCTCGACATCGACGCCTCGCGCTGGGACGCGCTGTTGGCCTTCGCACACGAAACCGGCCAGACCGACAAGCGCCTGACAGCGGCCCAGGTGTGGGACGGTTCGCTGATGAAGAGCATCTTCAACTTCGACCGCGCGAAGCTCCGGTAAGCGCGCGATCGCGCTGGACGGCATCGAGCTCGACGTGGCGCCCGGTGAGTTCGTGGCCGTGCCGGGGCCATCGGGCTGCGGCAAGACCTCGCTGCTGAAGATCCTGGCCGGACTGGCGCGCCGCCAAGTCGCGATGACTGGCGGCGGCGGGCGTTGCCCAACCAGCTCAGCGGCGCTTCGCGCACCTTCGTGGTCCTCGATGCCGGCGGGGTCATTGCCTACTGCGCGCTGGCGGCCAGTGCAGTGGCGCCCGACGCGGCTCGAGAAGCGTGGCCGCCCCTAAAACCGCCTGCGCGACGGCCGGACGGCGCTGGCGCGTGTGCCCACTGCGGCCAGCGCGAGCACCGCCAGTGCGAGTGTGCCGGGCGCGGGAATGCTGATGGCGGTGTCGACGCTCAGGATATCGAGCGCCCAGGCGCTGGTGCGACCGTCAAACCCCGAATTGCCACCGGAATCAAATCCGTCGTCGAGGCTCGGACCGTTGGCAAAGTTGGCAAACTGCGTCAGCGCAACGGTGTAGGTCCCGCTGGGAAGACTCGAGACCTCGAGCAGCGAGTCAAACGCAAAGCCGGTGGTGGGATCGACGTCAACGCCGACTCCATCGTCATTGGCGCCGATCAGCACTGCCGTGCCGCCGGTGCCGGAAAACAGCGAGACGATCGGATCGAACCCGCCAGCGCCGATCAAGCTGCCTGCCGCGTTTGTACCGCCGGCGTACGACCAGGTGCGAAGCGTCACGTCGGAGTCGGCCGCGAGCGTGAAGCTGAACAGCTGCACGTCGTTGTCGCCTGCCAGGTTGCCGCTGAAGGACAGGTTCGCGGCCAGTGCCGACGCGCTGCCCGCTGCCAGAACCACAGCCGCCAGCGCGGCCTTCAGAAATCGCTTCATGGGATGCTCCGCAGGCCGATCAAGCCGGCCCGATGGGTCAATGAACGGGGCTGCAGTCTGACTCGCATGACGACTCCGACTCGACGAGTCCGGCCCGATGCTGGGTTGGGATACGCACGGGGACCTGCAAAGGATGCAAGCGCGGCTACTGGAACCCCCTGAACAGGGGACGAGGTTGCTGATCGGGCCCCTTATTCACGGGGAACCGTGGCGCCGGCAGCCGTGCATCCGTCGGCACCGGCATCGCGTAGATGCTGGCGGACACTGCCTGACCCCTGGATCCACGAGCGGTGCCGACGAACGGCCCCAGGTCTGGTGGCTGCGGCTTCAACCAATCAAGGAATGAATCCATGACTTCGATCCGCAAGAAGGCCCGCCGCTGGATGCCGCGCATTGCCACCATCGTGCTCGCCGCGACCGGCATCGCGGCGCAGGCATCGAGCCACCGCGAAGCTCTGGCGGTGCTCAACGAGCCCTGTGCCGACAACACCGACACCTACGCCTGGGTCAAGCCCGGCACGCACGACAAGCTCTACCTGATCATGAACTTCAACCCGCTGCACGAGCCGGGCCAGGGCAACCAGGGGCTGCGTGCATGCAACGGCTACCGCTACCAGTTCCACGTCGCCATGGGCACCAGCCTGGCGGACAAGGTCATCTACCGCGTCGAGTTCAAGAACACACTCGTCCCGGAAGCCGCGCCGAGCGCGAGCGATCCGCTGGGTGGCGGCAATGAGCTGCTGTGGCAATTGACCGGTGGCACCGAAACGATGAAGGTCACACGCATCGTGCGCTCGAACCGCCCGATCCAGCTCGATGAGGCCGACCCCGCACGCACGACGGTGCTGGCCAACGGCCTTGCGGTCCTGCCTAACAATCATGGTCCGCAGACCGACCGGCTGGTCTATGGCCTGGGCCTGTTCCAGGGCTACGACTCGGGCGACCCGGCGAGCCGCGAAGTGGGTCTGTACGACCAGAACTTCGTCGACCGCTACATCCACAACCTGAGCAACGGCGGGCGCGTCATTGCGGGGCAGTTCGACGACCCGTACCAGCTCGACGAGAAGGGCATCTTCGACCTCGTCAACCTGAACCGGGACGACCTGGGTGGTATTCCCGGCGCGCGCCGACCCCCGGGCAAGGATGTGTTCACCGGGTTCAACGTGTTCTCGATCGCGATCGAGGTGCCCATTGCCGACCTCTTTCCGGGCGGCATTCCGCACAACGGCAGTGAGGTTGCCAACTCGACCGACAGCCTGCTGCGCGTGCACACGAGCATCAATCGCCAGCGCGTGCAGTCGGTCGACGCAACCAACATCATCACTGGGCTCAAGGGTTCGGGCGACTGGGTCCAGGTCGGCCGCAATGCGCTGCCGTTGTTCAACGCCGGGCTGGTCGG
>JANOJJ010000644.1:0-2807 GCA_031408155.1 Rubrivivax sp. | reverse complement strand
AGTTTCCGCATCTCCGGGTCCTTGCCGTGCTGCAGCTCCACGCGCGCCATGTCGATGGCACCCTGATGGTGGGGAATCATGCTGGTCGCGAGCCTGCAGGCCGCACGACGGCTGGTGCAGTCCAACCCCGACCGATCCTTCACCGGCCGCGTGCACGAACCGCTGCTGGCCATCCCGGTGCTGGAGATCGAACTCAACGCCGATGGCAGCGTGCGCCGCGTGCAGATCTTGCGACATCCGACCCAGGCCAGGGACACGACACAGCTGGCCATCGATGCCGTGCATCGTGCGGCGCCGTATGGGGCCATGTCGCGCCTGCCGCTGCCGTGGAAGTGGTCCGAGGTGTTCCTGTTCGACAATGAACGGCGCTTCAAGCCGCGCGAACTCGACAAGTAGCGCACGAATGCAACGCAGGCGCGAGGGCGCGCCCCCGAAGTGGGCACAATGCCTTCATGTTCTTGACGATCCCGACGCTGCTGACCTGGGCCCGCATCGTGGCCATTCCGCTCATCGTCGGGGTCTACTACCTGCCGCTGGATGCCGCGACGCGCAACCTCGTCGCAACGATCATGTTCGTCTTCTTCGCGCTGACCGACTGGCTCGACGGCTGGCTGGCGCGCCGGCTTAATCAGACCTCGGCCTTTGGCGCCTTCCTCGACCCGGTGGCCGACAAGTTCCTGATCTGTGCGGCTCTGGTGATTCTGCTCAAGCTGCAGCGTGTCGACGCGATGGTGGCCCTGGTCATCATCGGGCGCGAAATCGCGATCTCGGCGCTGCGCGAGTGGATGGCGCAGATCGGTGCATCGCGCAGCGTGGCCGTGCACATGCTGGGCAAGCTCAAGACAACGTCGCAGATGGTGGCCATTCCATTCCTGCTGTTCGACGGCGCGCTGTTCGACGTCATCGACACCAGAATCTGGGGCACCGGACTGATGTACATCGCTGCCTTGCTCACCGTATGGTCGATGGTTTACTACCTGCGCAAGGCGATCCCCGAGATCCGGGCCAAGGTGCGTTGATGTCGAGCCGATGACGAGCACCATCCGCGCAGCACGCGGCAACGCCTGGGTGCGCGCGATGCCAGTGGTATTCGTGTTGATCTGGAGCACCGGCTTCGTCGTCGCCCGCCTGGGCATGCCGCACGCACCGCCGTTGAGCTTTCTGTCCTGGCGCTACGCGCTGTCGATTCTGCTGTTCCTGCTCTGGGTCGCCGTCGGACGCGCAACCTGGCCGCAGGGGCGGGCCCAGTGGATGCACCTGGCAGTGACCGGGGTGCTTATGCATGGCGGCTACCTGGGCGGCGTTTGGGCTGCGGTCAAGTTCGGGTTGGGCGCAGGCACTGCCGCCCTGATCGTCGGTTTGCAGCCCCTGCTGACTGCGCTGTGGATGTCTTTGCAAGGGCCGGCTCATCGCGTGTCGCCGAGGCAATGGCTAGGCCTGGCGCTCGGCCTGGCTGGGCTGTTGCTGGTGGTTCAGCATCGCCTGGGGAGCGGACAAGCCTCGGCCGTGAACCTGTTGCTGGCCGCGTTGGCCCTGGCCAGTATCACGGTCGCAACGCTGTACCAAAAGCGCTGGGTGGCCCCCTGCGACGTGCGCAGTGCCGCCTTGGTGCAACTGCTGGCCGCCTTCGCGGTCACGGCGCCGCTGGCGGCCCTGGAGACCGAAGCCATTGACTGGCATCCCGAGCTCCAGTTCGCGATGGCCTGGTCGGTGATTGCGCTCACTTTGGGGGGCAGTTCGTTGCTCTACCTGTTGATCCAGCGCGGAGCCGCCACGCGTGTCAGCAGCCTGATGTACCTGGTGCCGCCATGCACCGCTGTGCTCGCCTGGGTGATGTTCGGCGAGCCAATCACGGCGCTGGTGATCGGTGGCATGGCAATCACCGCTGCAGGGGTCGGTCTGGTGCTGCGCGATGGACAGGCGCGCGCTCGCTGAGCAGGCGCGACGGCTTCGCTTTGTCAAGCGGACAAGCACCCTGATCTGCATCAGCAACAGCGTGCGGCACCCGCGAATGGAGGGCATAGAATTCGCGCCGTCCCTTGACACTGCCAGGCCCCGCGGCTGTAATGATTTTGCGGTGCCGTCGCATGCCTCGAGACAGGCTGCACTCCACACCGAATCGAGACCCGAAGACTTAGAGAGGGGGTAAGCACGTGAACAAGACGGAATTGATCGAGCACATCGCCAAGCAGGCCGACATCTCCAAGGCGGCTGCAACACGGGCGCTCGAGGCGCTGATCGGCGGGGTCAAGACTACACTCAAGAAGAACGGCAGCGTGGCGATCGCCGGCTTCGGAACCTTTGCCGTCACCAAGCGCGCCGCGCGCACCGGGCGCAATCCGCGGACCGGGGTCGCGATCAAGATCAAGGCCGCCAAGGTACCGAAGTTCCGTCCAGGCAAGGCCCTGAAGGACGCGGTCTGATTCAGACCCGTACGCGGTGTTGGCGCGATGACGACGCCAGCATCGATGGCCGGGTGCTTAGCTCAGTTGGTAGAGCGGCGCCCTTACAAGGCGTAGGTCGGGGGTTCGAACCCCTCAGCACCCACCAAGCCGCTGATCAGGCTGTAGGCCTGTAACTGGTGGCTAAAATCGGCAACAGGCCGTCGGCCAGTCGGTCTTGCACCTGGAGGCGAACCGCGGTTCGCCTTCGTCGTTTTCAGAATCTCTTCAATCGTCGCGTGCCGGACCCGGGCCTGCCGCGCGTAGGGCAACAGATCCATGTTCGAATTCGTTCGTACGCACTCGCGACTGATGCTCGGGATGATGATCCTGCTCATCATCCCGTCTTTCGTGTTCTTCGGCATC
>JANOJJ010000271.1:0-4522 GCA_031408155.1 Rubrivivax sp. | reverse complement strand
AGCCCACCAGCGTCGCGTCCTGTAGTCCGCACTGGTCCATGACGCGCTGCAGGTCGTCGGCCAGCGCGTCGTAGCTGTAACCTGATTCCGGCTTGTCCGAGCGGCCGAAGCCTCTTCGGTCATAGGCCACCACGCGATAGCCGGCGGCGTGCAGCACTGACACCTGCGGCTCCCATGCCTGGGCAGACAGCGGCCAGCCATGGATCAGCACCACCGGTCGGCCGCCGCCACCGCTGTCGTCGATGTGCAGGCGCACGGTGTCCGCGGGCGCTGTGTCGGCGCTGCTTGAATCCTCCGCGTTCACCATGGTGCCAGCGGCGGCGCCACCCAGTGCGCCGGCAACGGCTCCCAGCGTGCCACCTACCACCGCACCCACCGGACCGGCCACCACGACGCCGATGGCGGCGCCCGTGGCCGCACCGGCCATCACGCCGCCACCCACCAGCACCGACTTGGCCTCGCGCTCGGCTTCCTCGGGTTCCAGCGGAGTCTGTGCGCCGGGCCTCGGGTCCTGCGACGGAATGCCGAAGCCGGGACGGGCCTGCTCGGCAAGGTCTTCGTCGGCAGGTGCGGTGTTCGACGGTGGGGTGATGGATGGGTTCATGTGCCTGTCCTTAGGAAGTCGACGATCAAACGAGCACGAGGCTCGCGCCGCAAACTCTTATACGGCCCGCAGCGCACCGGTTGCGCCATCCTGCAGGCTGTGAAGCTGTAGGACAACGTCCAGCGACGTGCCCTGCTGGCGATGACGATGACCGCCGATGCGCGATCAAGAGCCACCGATCGGTCGGGTCGATCTGGGTGTTCGAAGACTGGACCAGGACAAGCCACCTGACCGGGCGCCGCCGGTGGGACATCGCGCTTTGGTTGATGCGTCGTCAGTTGACGATCGATCGGGCGTTTGCAGGACCAGGTGCAGGTCAAGCGCACGAATCTCGACGTGGCCAAGACATTGGCCTATCGTGATCAGCCCCGTGCTGCTCAACGCCGCGGGAGCGAACGTCAGCAAACGGTGTGAAGCGAGCGCTCGTGCCGACGCCGTCTACAGCCGCTGTTGCGCTGTTGGCCGGGAGCGTGAAGCAACGGACCTTGCTCAGAGCTGACTTTCGGCTGGCCAGGCCCACGCATTCGAAGGTCAACTTCCTGGCGTGGCCTCGTACTCACGCTGCCGGCCAGTTCCTGGCGCTGGCCGCCGGCAGCTTCAGGGCATCCGATCTGTCGTCGCAATCCGCTCAGATCTCGCGCCAGCCTGTCGCAGACCAGGGCCAGCGGTGCGGGCGTGGCGATGCGAGGGCCTGTTGCTGTCGAGGCGACATACAAGGCGTCGAACGATAGGCAGTCCGCAATGGGCAGCCCGGCCGGAACGGCATCGGCGCTGCGGCAGACCCCGGGGCGGCAGGGCACGCCAGGGGCCCTCGCGCTATCCGGCTTTACCATGCCCTGGGCCCACGCAAGGCCCTTCGCAGCTACAGTGCCGCACTTCATCGACACCGACAAGCTTTCTGCCGCGGCCCGTGCACCCCCACGCAGGGCACCTTGCTCGAATGCCTTGGACTTTCAACCCGGAGTGACCCATGCCCGAAAACATCAACTCCAGCCGCCGGCGGTGGCTGCTGAGCGCGGCGGCCGGCGTTGCAGCCGGCCGGGTCGGGTGCGGCGGCGGCGTGGACGACGACGTGCGGCTGCGTGCGGTCAACGCCACCGTCGACGTGCCCGTCATCGACGTCGACTTCAACGACTGGACCTTCGCCTACGACGTGAGGCAAGGCGGTGAAGCCAGCCGCTATGACACCCGCGCGCTGCTGCTGATCGGCGGCTTCGGCGAGTTCGAGGTGTTCCGCTCCGGCGATTCGCGGCGCCTGTTCGCCAGCAGCCGCACCCTTCCTCAGGCCGACAGCGCCAGCGTCGTGGTCATGGGCAGCCGCAGCGACTCGCTGAAGCTGCGACTGATCGACGAAGACGCCGACCGGCCTGCCAACAGCGCCGACCTGCGCCTGCGCGTGTTGCACGCGCTGCCCGACAACGGCGCACTGGACGTGCACCTGAGCACCGCCGACGCGCCGCTGGTGGGCCGCTCGGCCGAGTGGGCGCTGGACGGCTTCGAAGACCTGTCGGTATTCGTCGACCGGCCGGCCGTCAGCCGCTTGCGCGTCACCCCGCGCGGCAACCCGCAACTGGTGCTGTTCGACAGCCGGGCCTTCAGCCTGGGCAGCGGCAGCGTGGCCACCTTGGTGCTGGCACCGGCTGCCAGTCGCGGCCGCATCGCGGTGGCGGTGCTGCCGCAAGGCGGGTCGGCAAGCCTGCTGCTGGATTGACGGCTGGGGCGCTGTACCGACGGGGTGCCGACGGCGCCCCGGTCTTCGCCGAAATGCCCACGCCGACCGATGAAGGTCTGCATGCGGTGTTGTACAAGGTCATCACTCGAACCATGAAGTTGCTCACCCGTCGGGGGGGTGCTCATCGAAGAGCAGGGCCAAACCCACATGGCCGACAAGGACAGCGATTCGGACGAGGCCCGTGCGCTCAGGCCACCGCAAGCGGCGGCCGGTACTTACCGCGTGTGGTGGCTTGACGACGTGATCAACGCAACATCGCAATCGGAAAGTCCGGCACACCGCCAGGCGCCTGAGTCACCGGGCTTTGCCGGCCCTGGGTCAGCTCCTTGACCCGTTCGCTGACATACAGGTCCAGCATCTTGTGCGTGATGCGCCCGCTGCGTTGCTGGTCGGCGCGGCCGTCCAGGCCTTCGACCAGGGCCTTGGTGAAGGCACCGTTGCCCCAGGCCTTGCTCTCGTAACTGAGCTGCCGGCCGGTGGAACTGCTGAACACGACCACGCCGTTCTCGGCGCTGGCCAGTTCGTTGATCACCCCACGCACGTCGTTCGGCCCGGCTCGCGACTTGTGGCCCAGCACGTTGCCCGAATGGCAGGTGTCGAAGAAGAACAGCGCCTTGCCGGCCAGGTTGGCCAGGGTCTTGCGGAATTCGTCCATCGGCACACCCGTGCGGCGAAGCTTGTCGGGGTCGGCATTCACCGGCAGGTAGATGTAGCCCTGGGCCGGGTCGTTGACGCCATGCCCGGCGATGAACACCATGCCCACATCGTGCTGCGTGACCTGGCGCGACAACCACTCCAAGCCGTCGACGATCTCGTCGCGCGTGGCCTGCGCGTCGGTCAGCAACCGGACTTCAACCTGCCGGTACAGGCGGCCCTGCTGGCGCTGCATGGCCGCGGCAAAGTCGGTGGCGTCCTTGGCCGGCAGGTCCAGGCCATTGATGTCCGGGTGCTGGTAGCGCGCCACCCCCACGGCCAACACATAAAGCTTGGCGGTGGGCGGCTGGCCTGCCGCCGCCGGCGCGGCAGGGGGTGGGCTTGCGGCGACGGGTGCTGCAGCAGGCTCGACCCAGCGCACCCGCACGGTGACCGGTGTCGAGACGCCGTGCCGGTTCTCGGCAAAGACCTGGATCTCGCTGTCGCGTGCGGGCACCGGAACGCTGAACTCGCGTTCCATACCGGCCGCCGCCGCGGGTTTCGTGTCGGCGACGTTCTGGCCATCGACGCGCAGTCGCCACCCCGTCACCGGGGCGTCGCCAGCAGCCCGGGCGCGGGCCCGAACCACCACCTGCTGCGTGCGTGCCTGCACGTCGCTGTTGCTGACCAGGTCCAGCACCGGCGGCAGCATCTGCGCCAGGGCAGGGGCGGGCGCTTCACGCAGGCCGCGGGCCTCGTCGGCGAGCTTTACCGCCTGTCCTTCATCGACCGTATCGAGCACGCGGTCGATCACGTCCGGTCGGAAGAAGCGTTCGCGAAAGCGCCCGGCCGGAAAGAAGTCGGCCGCCTCGTCCGGCCCGCGGTTGAGGTGCCAGCCGATCAGGTCTTCGGCCCCCGGGCTGGCGTCGTAGTAGCCGCTGGGTGTCCACAACACCCAGCGCTTGCGGTCGGCATGGGCGAACAGGCCAGCAGTTCCTGGCCATCGCTCATGCGGTGCCAGCGCAAGGTGCCGTCACCGTACGCCGCCACCAGCACCTTGCCGTGCGGCAGGATGTTGACGCCGCGCGCTGAACCTGGTGCGGCCTTGATCCACACGCGCTGGCCCTTGGCGTCGAACAGGCGCAACTGAGTGTCCGATCCCAGCGCAAACGACGAAGCGGTCGCGTCAATCGACAAGCTGCGGGTGATGTCGAAGGCCGGGATGCCCATCAAGCGACCATCGAAGGTGGTGCGGCCTTGGGAATCCTTCCAGTCCTGCACCGGCAGGCCCGTGGTTCGGGGCAGCAACAGCCGGGACGGCTGGCCCTCCACCAGTCGCCGTAGGCGCAGGTCGAAGTGGTACACGGCACCCCCGCCCGCTTCGAACGGGAACTGCACCTGCAGGCCCTGGCTGTCGATGGCCGGAATGTCCTTCACCCGGATGAACGTCGCCGTACCAACTCCTTTGATGCTGCGAAACTCTCCAGACATTTCTTCCTGGTTCTCACGCAGTGTCAGGCTGAAATTGTCGAGGTTGTACGAGCTCGATCGTC
>JANOJJ010000617.1:0-3491 GCA_031408155.1 Rubrivivax sp. | reverse complement strand
GAGACGATCCGACGGATGCGCTCCGACGCCAGGGTCGCGTGCTCCACCATGTCGGACACCTGCGGGTCTCCCGTCACCGCCGACGTCTCGCGCAGCTCGTCGAGGCTGAGCGTGAGGATCTGCAGCGGATTATTGATCTCGTGTCCGACCCCGCCCGCCATGCGTCCGAGCGCGGCGAAGCGTTCCTGCACCGCGAGCGCCTCGCGGGCGACGTCACGTTCCTCTGTCGCGAGCTGGATCTCCTGCCCGAGCGCCAACGTGAGGACCTGCAGCCGGTGCGCGTCGCCGATGAAGCGCTGCACGAATTGTGCGACCATGGGAATGACGATGCCGAGGTATCCGACCTCGGCGAGGTAGATGAAGTCCAGCGCGTTGGAGGCAACGAAGATCTCCTCCACCGCGCACGCCACGAACAGGGAGAACCCGAACGCGTTCCACTTTGCGCCGACGACGCCGTGACGGGCCTGACGGACCTGTTCGGCGAAACTGATGAACAGCATCCCGAGCGTGGTCGCCGCTGAGAACGTGGCGAACGAGGTCAGCGACGGCTGCGCGAAGCTCACTCCGAGCCACTCGACCGACACGGTCGACATCCGCGAGGTGTCGACGGCGTTGCCACTGAGTGACAACAGCGCGGACACGCCGACGTGACCGAGCACGAACCAACGGAGGTTGCGCGGAACGCTACTCCAGCGCCCCTGCTCGTCCGAGAAGGAGAACCAGATCCATGCACTCACATGCACGGCCGCTACCACCAGGTTCGAGCTCGTTACCGCCACCACCGCGAGCGCCGCTCCCGGGTAGAGCACGCCGAGCAGGTCGAAGAGGCTGTAGAGCCCCGCCGTACCAGCGAGCACCGCGCCGATCCTCGCGCGACGCCAGCCAGGTGCCTGCGAGATTGCGAGCGCAACGATACAGGCCGCGACTTGGACCGCGAGCGAGACCGTGGAAAGGGCGAGGATGATGTTCATTAAGTCGGTGACACGAGGGGTACGATGAGTATCGGCACTCCCATCCGGAATGATAGACCTGTCCGAGCGTGCCCGGACGACTCATCTTCCACCCATGACCTACGCCGCCATCACGGGTTGGCGGGATGAAGGTGCTGGTGCTGGGCGGTGGTGTGATCGGCGTGACGGCGGCTTACTACCTGGCGCGCGCCGGACACCGGGTGGAGCTGGTCGACCGGCAGGAAGGTCCGGCGCTGGAAACCAGCTTCGGCAATGCCGGCGAGGTCTCGCCCGGCTATTCGGCGCCCTGGGCCGGGCCCGGCGTCCCGGTCAAGGCCATCAAGTGGATGCTGATGCGCCACAGCCCGCTCGTGATCTGGCCGCTGCTCGACCCCGACATGTGGCGCTGGGGCTTGGCCATGCTGGCCAATTGCACCGACAAGGCCTATGCGCTGAACAAGAGCCGCATGGTGCCGATCGCCGAATACAGCCGCGACTGCCTGAAGGCCCTGCGCGCCGAGACGGCCATCGCCTACGACGACCGTGCCCAGGGCACGCTGCAGCTGTTTCGCACCCAGGCCCAGCTCGATGGCATCGCCAAGGACGTCGAGGTGCTGCGGCAATACAACGTGCCGTTCGAGGTGCTCGACCGTGCCGGCTTTTGCCAGGTCGAGCCTGCACTCAAGCTGACGCAGCACAAGTTCGTCGGCGCACTGCGATTGCCGAATGACGAGACCGGCGACTGTTTCCTGTTCACCAGTCGGCTGGCCGAAATGGCCGCCGGCCTGGGCGTCCGCTACCGCTGGAACACCCGCATCGAGGGCCTGGATGCGCAGGGCGGGCGCATCACCTCGGTGCGTACGTCGGGCGGTCAGATCAACGCTGACGCCGTGCTGCTGGCGCTGGGCAGCTATTCGCCACAGTTGCTGCGGCCGTTGGGCATCCGGCTGCCGGTCTACCCGGTCAAGGGCTACTCGATCACCCTTCCAATCACGGATGCGAGTTGCGCGCCCGAGTCGACCATCATGGACGAGACCCACAAAGTCGCCGTCACGCGATTGGGCGACCGCATCCGCGTCGGCGGCACCGCCGAGCTGGCCGGCTTCAGCACCGCGCTGCGCGAGCCGCGCCGACGCACGCTCGAGCATGTGGTGACCGACCTCTTTCCGCGCGGCGGCGACATCAGCAAGGCCACCGTCTGGTGCGGCCTGCGTCCGATGACGCCCGACGGCACGCCCATCGTCGGCGGCACGCCGTACGCCAACCTGTACCTGGGCACCGGCCACGGCACCCTGGGCTGGACCATGGCCGCCGGCACCGGGCGCGTGCTGGCCGACCTGATATCGGGGCGCAAGCCCGAGATCGAGCTGGACGGATTGACGATGGCGCGCTATCCACGCGCCTTCAAGGGCGGTCGGCCTAGTTGAGCAGGCCTTCGGCCTTCATTGCCGCCTGCACGGCCGGGCGGGCCGCGACCCGGTCGCGATAGGCGGCGAGCGTGGCCAGGCCGGAGATGTCCAGGCCGACCGGCTTGGCCCAGTTGGTCACCGTGAACAGGTAGCCATCGGCCACCGTGAAGGTGTCGCCCATCAGGTATTGCTTGCCTTCGAGCTGTTCGTTCACCCAGCGCAGGCGGCCAAGCAGGCGCTCCTTCACCGACGGTTTGTAGTCCTCCGGCGTGGTCGGGGTGAAGAGCGGCGAAAAGCCCTTGTGCAGCTCGGTGCCGATGAAGGTCAGCCAGCTCATCAGCTTGTAGCGCTCGATCGTGCCGTAGGCCGGCGCGAGCTTCTTGCCCGGCACCTGATCGGCGATGTATTGCACGATGGCCGGGCCTTCGGTCAGCCGGGTGCCGTCGTCGAGTTCGAGCAGCGGCACGTAGCCCAGCGGGTTGATGGTGTAGTAGTCGGTGCCGTCGGGCAGCTTGTGCGTCTTGGTCGGCGCGGCGATGGCCTGAAAGGCCAGGCCAGCCTCGTGTAGCGCGATGTGGGGTGACAGCGAACAGGCGCCGGGGCTGTAGTAGAGCTTCATGCTGGATTTCCTCGAGGTCGGTGGAACGGGAGGCGCACGATACGCGCGTCGACCGATCCGCGCCGCAGGTCGGAATTGGCGTGCTCGGCGCTCCCTACAATCGCTTCCCCTGATGGCACTCGCAGCAACCCGACAAGGCGCTTACGCCGAATCCTCCATCCGCGTCCTGAAGGGACTTGAGCCCGTCAAGCAGCGGCCTGGCATGTATACGCGTACCGACAACCCGCTGCACATCGTGCAGGAGGCGATCGACAACGCGGCCGACGAAGCCCTGGCCGGTTTTGGCCACCGCATCGCGGTCACCTTGCATGTCGACGGCTCGATCAGCGTCGACGACGACGGTCGCGGCATTCCGTTCGGCCTGCACCCCGAGGAACAGGTGCCGGTGCTCGAGATCGTATTCACGCGGTTGCATACCGGCGGCAAGTTCGACAAGGGCGCCGGCAGCGCCTACAGCTTCAGCGGCGGCCTGCACGGCGTGGGCGTGAGCGTGACCAATGCGCTGTCGAGGCG
>JANOJJ010000609.1:0-5183 GCA_031408155.1 Rubrivivax sp. | reverse complement strand
ATGAGCGTGCCGTACGCGCCGCCGGCGCGAATCGATTTTTTGAGCGCGCTGGAAAGCCGGGGGCGTGCACAACTTCTACATGCAGTACTTCCAGACCCCCGGCGTGGCCGAGGCCGAACTCGAACGCGACCCGGCAGCCAGCATCCGGCGCATCCACTTCAGCGGCTCGGGCGACGCGCCGCGGCGCAGCACCTTTGGCCGCCTGGGCAGCGGCGGCTTGCTCGACAACACGCGCGAGCCCGACACCCTGCCCGGCTGGCTGAGCCCGGCCGACCTGGCCGTGTACGCCGCAGCCTATGCCGGCAGCGGCTTTCGCGGCGGGCTGAACTGGTACCGCAACCTGCGCCGCAACTGCGGCCTGCTGGCACCCTGGCGCGGGCAGCCGATCCGCCAGCCCTCGCTGTTCATCGCCGGCACTCGGGACGACGTGCTGCAGTTCCCGGCGTCGAAGGCGCAGATCGAGGCCTACCCGCGCACCCTACCCGGCCTGCGCGGCTGCCACATCCTCGACGGCGCCGGGCACTGGATCCAGCGCGAGCGCGCCGAGGCCGTCAACACGCTGTTGATCGGCTTCCTGCGCGGGCTGTAGCGCAGCGGGCCGGTCGCGCGGCGCAGGGCCGAACTCCGCACCATGCCGACCGATCGCCACTGCTGCAGCGCTCGAAGGCGCCCTGCTGGCGCTGGCGGCCGCGCTGCTGTTCGGCGCCAGCACTCCGCAGGTGCAGCGCCTGGGCGAGCGCGGCGGCGCCGCAGCGCGTGCGCTCGACCTTCGTGCGCGGCTTTACCCATTTGCCGGTGCGCATTGCGCGGTGAGAGGCTGAGCGGCGCGCCGCCAACGAAGTTCGGGAAGACCCTCAGCAATGGGCCAGCCCCGTCGCGCGTAGAACTCGGTCCTTCCCCTTACAGGAGACTCTTCATGCGCAAAACGCGTCCGGCCCTTCACAGCGCCGCCTTGGCTACTCTGGCGGCTGGCCTGCTGGCAGCCTGCGCCACCGCTCCGACCAGTGGTCCGATGAGCTTCTTCGTCACCAGCACCGGTGCCGGCAATGGCGCCGACCTGGGCGGCCTGGCCGGCGCCGACGCGCATTGCCAGAAGCTCGCCGGCGCTGCGGGTGCAGGCCAGCATCAGTGGCGCGCCTACCTGAGCAGCAGTGCCGTGGGCCAGAACGTGGCCGCCGTGAACGCGCGCGACCGCATCGGCAGCGGCCCCTGGTTCAACGCCAAGGGGGCTCTGATCGCAAGTGATGTCGCGCACCTGCACGGCGCCAACAACCTGACTAAGGCGACCGCGCTGGACGAGCGCGGCAACCCGGTGAAGGGCCGCGGCGACACGCCCAACGAGCATGACATCCTGACCGGCTCGCGCCTGGACGGCACGGCCTTGTCGCCGACCCCCAACCTGACCTGCAACAACTGGACGAGTAGCGGCGACGGTCAGGCGATGATCGGCCACCACGACCGCCAGGGCCCGGTGGCGGACCCCTGGGCACTGTCGTGGAACTCGTCGCACCAGACCCGGGGCTGCGCGCAGGAAGCGCTCAAGAGCACCGGCGGCGCCGGACTGTTCTACTGCTTCGCGGCCAAGTGAGGTCGAGTTGCGCCCGGTCCGCGCGGACCGTGGCCAGGCGGTGGCGGGCCGGCGCGCAACTCGGGTCTGACAACCCAGGCGCGCAGCGTGCGTTTAAGCAAGCTTAAGGGCTCGTTGCGGTGCAGATGGCGGATCTTGCGCGAACGCAAGGCCCTTGCAGTCCCGAGGCAGGATAGTCCTGGTCCAGGGCAAGCCGTTGGCGCGCCCAGCCACTTCCGAGAGACTCGATGACGCCGTACTGCCCTCCCCTTGTCCGCCGCCTGGCCACCGCATTGGCGATCGGGCTGATTGGCCTGATCGGCCTGTCCGCCCAGGCCCAGGAAACCGAGTCCGCGATCGCCCGTGGCGGCCGCCTGTACGACAAGTTCTGGGGCGAGAACAAGGCCACCAAGCCGACTGCCGACCACCCGTCCTACATCAAGGACGGCAAGTACGGCAAAGAGAACTCCTGGCGCTGCAAGGAATGCCATGGCTGGGACTACAAGGGCAAGGACGGCGCCTACGCCAAGGGCAGCCACGCCAGCGGCATCAAGGGCATTCAGGGCGCCGCCGGCAAGGACCCGGCCGCCATCAGCGCCCTGTTGCGCGACAAGACGCATGGCTACACCGAGTCGCAGCTGAGCGCCAAGGACGCCAGCGACCTGGCGCTGTTCGTGTCCAAGGGCCAAGGCAACCTGGCCAAGTTCGTCGACGCCAACAAGTCCAAGGGCGACGGTGCACGCGGCAGCACCTACTTCAATACCCTGTGCGCCGGCTGCCATGGCGAAGACGGCAAGAAGGTCAAGGACGGCCCGGCGCTGGGCTCGGTGGCCGACAACGGCGCCGAGATGATGCACAAGCTGCTCAATGGTCATCCCGGTGAAGCCATGCCTGCCCTGCGCGCGCTCGATCACCAGATCTCGGCCGACATCGCCGTACACCTGACCAAGCTGCCGGCCAAGTGAAGGCTCGCGGCTGGAGCGCGGTGACGCTGGCGTTGCTCGGCGCGGTGGCCGGTGTGATCTTCTGGGGCGGCTTGCACACGGTGATGGAAGCTACCAACTCGATGGAGTTCTGTATCGGCTGCCACGAGATGAAGGACAACGTCTACGCCGAATACCTCAAGAGCCCGCACTACAAGAACGCCTCGGGCGTGCGTGCCACCTGCCCCGACTGCCATGTGCCGCGCGAATGGGGCGCAAAGATCCTGCGCAAGATGCAGGCCAGCAACGAGCTCTTGCATCACCTCAAGGGCACGATCGACACGCCGGAGAAGTTCAACGACAAACGCAAGGAACTGGCCGAGCATGTCTGGGCCGCGATGAAGGCCACCGACTCGCGTGAATGCCGCAACTGCCACAGTTGGGAGGCGATGGACCCGCACAAGCAGACCGAGCGCGGCCGCGAGAAGATGGAACAAGGGCGCAAGAAAGGCGAGACCTGCATCGACTGCCACCAGGGCGTGGCGCACACCTTGCCCAAGCACGACGATTGAACGCCGCTGCGCGTGATGCCGGGCAGCGGGCAACAAGCACGATCCGCTGCAGGCACCCGCGCCGACCTTGCGCAACCGCGCCGGGCATGGCGACCACGGGCCACGACCGATCGTTCGACCGCCCGTGACCTGGGTCCGCGCCATGCACACGGCCGGCCCTCGAGGCCCGACCAGGCCGGCTTCGAACGGCTGGCGCCGGCGCTGGACGACGTCCTGGCCAGCGCCCGGTCAGCCGGCGTTTATCGGCGAACCCAGCGCACCCGGTGGCGCCTGCCGCAGCGCGGTGACCAGTGCATGCAGGCGAGCGCGTTGTGCGCCGGCCAGGCCGCTCTGCCCAACGACTGAGAGCAGCCACGCGGCCGGCTGGGTCGGGCCCTGCTTCGGCGGCGCGCGACCTTCCATCGCCTCTTTGAGGGCACGAAGTTTCAGTTGCTGCCTGGCGGCCTGAGACTCGGGCGCAAGCGGCAGGTCCAGCGCCGCTTCGAGTCGCAGCAGCACGTCATCGACTTCGGCTCCCGTCAGCGGACCCGGTTCGATCGGCCGCGCCCAGCGCAGGTCCAGCGCCCGCTGCCAGGCCGCAGGCAAGGGGACTTGCGAGACCGGGCGCGGGCTGAGCTCGGTCGCTTCGGCGCCGCTGTCCTCCCGCTCTTCGCACCACGTCAGCCGGGCCGCCAGGGTGTCGCATTGGGCCTGCCAACGCCGGCGCGCGCCAGCAGCCACGAGCGCAGACGCGGCCTCGCGGGCGGACCGAAAGCGCGCTTCGAGAGCCTCGCTGGCGGCGCGCGGCAGATCGCTGTCCTGACGCCAGGCGCGATCGACTTCAGTCAGCGCGCGCTCGATCTCGGTCGCCGGCATCTCGCCATGCAGGGCTGACAAACGCTCCAGCAACGCCTCGCGCTGGGCCAGTTGGGCGGCCCCTTCGGCGTCGCGCGCCGCAAAGACCGCATCGCGCTGCGCGAACACCGCGTCGGTGGCCGCCCTGAAGCGGGTCCACAGCGTGTTCTCCAAGGCTCGGGGCAGCGGCAGCTGGCGCGATTGGTCCTGCCAGGCGGCCTGCAGATCGCGCACCTGCCGGCTGGCATCGGGGAACCGCCGATCCGTGCCCCCTTCGCGCAGCAGGCTCTCGGCACGCGATATCAACTGCTCGCGCTCGGCAACGGCGGCGACTCGCGCCTGCTGCAACGGCGCCTCGATGCGATCGATCGCAGCACGCAGACGCTGCTGCAGTGCCGGGCGCGATTCGGCGGGTACGGTGTGCTCGATCGGGCCGAACTTGCGCCACGCCTGCTGGAAGCGGTCCAGCTCCCGCACCCGTTCCCGCCAGTCCGGAGCCTCCTGGGCAGCGTGCGCGGACGACTCCGCTGCCGGTCGGGCTTCGAACGCCGCCAGCAGCGCCTCTCGCGCCACCAGGTTCTCTTGCCGCGCCGCCTTCAGCACGGCGTGCTGCGCGGCGAGCGGCTGGTGCGCCGTCTGCAGCGCCGCGTCGAAGCGCTGCCATTGCTCCTGACTGGCCACGGCGCCGTGCCGATCGAGTTCCTTCCATCGCAGGCGCAGCGAGTGAATGGTGTCGCCATGCGACTTCAGATTCAACTTCGGCGCACTCGGCGCGGCTGGATCGGCGGCGGCCAGCGTTTGCCGGGCCAGCGTTTGCCCGGCCAGCGCTTGGGCCTCCGCCGCGAGGTCGTCGCGGGCGCGTGCGCCGCCCCATTGCTGCCAGTCCGCGAGCCGACTGCGCTCGACCCTCAGCGCCTGAAGGCGGGCGCGCAAGGAGTCGGGCAAGGCCACCGGGCCGGCCTGGTCCAGCGCGCCATCGAGCGCTTGCAGATGCTGCTGCATGGCAGCGAGTTGGCCGTCGCCGAGCGCCCCTTCAGCCTGCTGCAGGAGGGTCTCGAGCTGGTGCCGCAAGGCCGGCGATGCGGCGTCGACCCGGGCCGGCCGCGGCGGCTTGTCGACCTCAGGCGGTACCGCGATCGGGTCCTGGCGAGTAAGTTCAAGCGCGCGCACCGTTTGCTCGCAGCGGCGGTTCAGCAGGCCTGTCAGCTCGGCATCGACGGTCTGCGGCCAGTAGGCGCCGGCCACCTTCATCAGCTTGAAGTGCTTCAGCTTGCCCGTGCTCGGCAC
>JANOJJ010000606.1:0-2769 GCA_031408155.1 Rubrivivax sp. | reverse complement strand
GAGAAAGAGGATGCCCATCGCGATCGTCGTGATGACGATGAAGGCGCCCATATCGGGCTGGCGCAGCAGCAACACGCCGATGAACATCACGGCCACGACCATTGGCCAGACGGCGCGGAAGAAATTCTCGCGTGCATCCATCTTGCGCACCATGTAGCTCGCGGCATACATGGCGATCGCCAGCTTGGCCAGCTCCGACGGCTGGAAGTTCATCACGCCGAGCGGAATCCAGCGGCGCGAGAAGTTGACCACCTTGCCGATGAAGGGCAGCAGCACGATCATCAGCAGCGCCAGCGCCAACAGGAACACCAGCGACGCGTGACGTTCCCAGAACGACACCGGCACCTGTGCCACCGCCAACGCACAGACCAGTCCGATGCTGATCGAGAACAGGTGGCGGGTCAGAAAGTAGGTCGCCGAATAACGCGCGAACTTGGGGTTGTCGGGCAGCGCGACCGACGCCGAATAGACCATCACCAGGCCGAAGGCGACCAGCGCCAGCACCACCAGCACGAGCGCGTGGTCGATGTCGGCCAGGCGCGTCGGTCGCGCACCCGCGATCTGCGCGCCGTCGCGCACCGGCAGGCCGAAGGCCCGGTCGCGCCGGGCCCACAGACGCTCGCGCAGGCGCTGCCAGTTGAAGTGTCTGACGGCCGCGGTCAGCACCATCACAGGGCCTCTCCGCGGTCAGCCGCCAGCGCCTTGACGGCGTCGACGAAGACCTCGCCACGGTGCACGTAGTTGCGGAACATGTCCAGGCTGGCGCAGGCCGGACTGAGCAGCACGGCGTCACCCGGGCGGGCCTGCTCGAAGCACCAGGACACGGCGTCGGGCAGCGTGGCGTGGTGCTGCATCGTCACGCCGCTGCCGGCCAATCCACCTTCGATCACGGCTGCGTCGCGTCCGATCAGCGCCAGTGCACGCACCGAACGCTGCACCGGCAGCAGCAAGGGCGAGAAATCCTGCCCCTTGCCGTCACCACCCAGGATCAGCACCAGCTTGCCCGGCGCCTTGTCTGCGCCCAGGCCGTCGAGCGCGGCCACGGTGGCGCCGACGTTGGTGCCCTTGCTGTCGTCGAAGACCTCGATGCCGCCGACCACGCCGACCCACTCCACGCGGTGGGCCTCGCCGGTGTATTCACGCAGGCCGTGCAGCATCGGCGCGAGCGGGCAGCCGATGGCCGTGGCCAGCGCCAGCGCGGCCAGCGCGTTGGCGGCGTTGTGGCGGCCGCGCACGCGCAAGGCATCGGCTGGCATCAGACGCTGGAGGTGGATCTCCTGGTCAACCGCGTGGCGCCGTTTCAGTGTCTCGTCGACCGGCAGCGCGCGCACCAGCCAGGCCATGCCATGCTCGACCACGAGGCCGAAGTCGCCCGGCCTTTGCGGCGCGCCGAGGCCGAAGCGCAGCACGCGCCGCGGCCTCGCGACCGGTTTGCCGCGGCCGGTCTTGCTGACCACCGGCGCCGGCACCAGGGCCTCGACCTGCGCGTCATCCCGGTTGATCACCAGCGTCGCGTACTGGCCGAAGATGCGCGCCTTCGCAGCGGCATAAGCCAGCAGACCACCATGCCAGTCGAGGTGGTCCTGCGTGATGTTGAGCAGCGCCGCCGCGCTGGGATCGAACGGCCCGGCGTCGGCCAGTTGAAAGCTCGACAGCTCGAGCACCCAGACCTGCGCCCATTGCGCGCGCGGCAGCTCGAGCATGGTGCTCAAGCGGTCGAGCAGGGTCGGCATGATGTTGCCGGCCACGGCGACGCGGCGGCCGGCGCGCTCGACCAGCAGCCCGGTCATCGCGGTGGTGGTGGTTTTGCCGTTGGTGCCGGTGATGGCGATGACCTGCGGCGCATAACCCGGCTCGGACGGCGGCGGCGCGGCGGCCTCGGTCGCTGCCGCCGCGGTCTGCGCCTTCAGGTCGACCAGCGCCTGCATGAACAGGTCGAGTTCGGCCATCACCGCGACGCCGCAGGCGCGCGCCTGATCGAGCAGCGGCGCGATGCGCGCATCGTGCGCTGCCAGGCCGGGGCTCTTGAGCACCAGCGTCACACCGTCAGGCAGCGTCGTGCCGAGCTCGCCGCTGAAGAGCCGCACCGGTGGCCGTTCGGCGCGCAACGTGTCGGCGTGCGGCGGCCGGTCCCGCGAATCCCACACCTGCACGCGCGCGCCGTGGCGCACGCACCAGCGTGCCATCGCGAGCCCGGATTCACCGAGCCCGAGCACCAGGACGGACCTGTCGCGCAAGAAGTTCATCGCAGTTTCAGGCTCGCCAGGCCGATCAGGCACAGCAGCATGGTGATGATCCAGAAACGCACAACGACCTGGGTCTCGGTCCAGCCCTTCTTCTCGAAGTGGTGGTGCAGCGGCGCCATCAGGAAGATGCGCCGGCCTTGACCGTACCTGCGCCGGGTGTACTTGAACCAGGCGACCTGGACCATCACGCTCAGCGCTTCGGCGACGAACACGCCGCCCATGATGCCGAGCACGATCTCCTGCCGCGTGATGACGGCGATGGTGCCCAGCGCCCCACCCAGCGCCAGCGCGCCGACGTCGCCCATGAAGACCTGCGCCGGGTTGGCGTTGAACCAGAGGAAGGCCAGGCCCGCGCCGGCCATCGCGGCACAGAACACCAGCAGTTCGCCGGCGCCGGGGATGTACGGGAAGAGCAGGTACTTGCTGAACACCGAGTTGCCGGTGATGTAGGCAAAGACACCGAGCGCCGAGCCGACCATCACCACCGGCATGATGGCCAGGCCGTCCTGCCCGTCGGTGAAAT
>JANOJJ010000591.1:0-4229 GCA_031408155.1 Rubrivivax sp. | reverse complement strand
GCGTCGACACGACAACGCGAAGAGCCCTCGCGCTGGGGTACCCGATCACTCTGGTGTCGGATGGTCACTCGACGATGGACAACCGCGTGCTCAAGGCAGCGCAGATCTCAGAGCACCACAACGAAACGCTGTCACACATCGACAGTTTCGGACCACGGGTAAGGGCAGTTCCAGCGTCTGAGGTGCAAATCGAGGCCTGACTCGCTCGAGCGGAGCGCCAACGGCAAGGCCCGCGAGGCTCTTCAAGTCGTCATCGGCTACGCGTGCCTTGCCGCGTCCGCCCGCAGGCCCGAGCCCTTGGCGAGCACCCTTTGCGAGGCGATGTTCAGCCCGGCTGCGGGCCGTCGTAGCCTTCGATGATCAGCAGGTCGCCGGTCGAGACGCGCAACCTGAGCTTGATCGCTTCTTGATAGGCCGGCGAGTGATAGCAGTCGATGGCCGCCTGGTACGACGGAAACTCGATCACCACGTTACGGCTGCGGGGGGTGCCTTCGGGTGCTTCGAAGCGCCCGGCCCGGACCACGAAGCGGGCACCGAAGTCGGCCAAGGGCCGAGCATTGGCGGCCACGTACAGCTTGTACTGGTCGAGGTCGGCGACATCGACTCGAGCGATCCAGTAGCCCTTGGGCATGGCGGTCTCCTTCGGCTGAGGGTGCAACGGTGGCAAGGTCGGGCGAATCATCCCATCAAGCCGCGCGCGCCAGCGGCGCGGCTGCCGGCGTGCGCCCCTGCGCCTCCAGCGCGGCCCACGCCGCCTGCGCCAGCTTGACCTGCCGCTCCTTGACGTGGCCGAAGCCGCGGATCATCTCGGGCACCTCGGCAATCTGCAGCGCCAGCGGCAGCCGTGCGGCGTCCAGCCCGGCCAGCAGTGCGCGGATGCGGCGCTCGTAGTCGTCGATCAGCGCGCGCTCCATGCGCCGTTCGCTGGTGCGGCCAAAGACATCGAAAGTCGAGCCGCGCAGGCCCTTGCAGCGCGCCAGCCAACCCATCGCCGTCAGCATCCACGCGCCGTACTCGCGTTTGAGCAGATGGCCGGTGGCCGGGTCGCGTTTCGCAAACAGCGGTGGCGCCAGGTGCAGGCGCAGCCCGGTGATGCCGTCGAACTCGGCGTCCAGCCGGGCCTTGAAGTCGGGGCTGCTGTAAAGCCGCGCGACCTCGTACTCGTCCTTCACCAGCAGCAGCTTGGCGTGGTAGGTTGCCACCGCCAGGCTGAAGGCGCCTTCGCTGCCGGCCGCGCGCCGTTCGGCCGCACGCACCTCGGCCAGCAGCGACTGATAACGCTGTGCATAAGCGGCGTTCTGGTAGTCGGTCAGGCGCCGTGACCGGTCAGCCACGATCTGGTCGAGCGTCTGCGCAGCGCCTTGCAGCGGTGCCGGGCCGGCCGCGCCCAGCACACGATCGAGGGCGGCCGGGTCATGCGCCCACAGCCGGCCGTAGCGCAGCGCACGCTGGTTGAAGTCGACCTGCATGCCGTTGAGCGTGATCGCCCGCTCCACCGCGGCCAGGCCGAGCGGCAGCCAGCCGAGTTGCAGCGCGGCACCGACGACGAAGAAATTGGTGCCGATGGCGTCGCCCATCAGCGCGGTCGCCAGGCCGGTGGCGTCGACATAGCGCACATGCTCGTGGCCCAGCTTGTCGGACACCTTGCGTGCCAGCAACCCGAAGTCGACGCGCGCGTCCGCGTTCAGCGTCGACGCCGCGGTCGGCTGCACGCGGTGGTTGCCGATGAAGCGCGTGCGCCCCGGTGCCAACGTTCGGAACGACTCGTCGCCGACTGCGGCCACCATGTCGAAGCCCAACACCAGCGCCGCGTCGCCCAGGCCCAGCCGGTGCGTGCGCAAGGTGGCCACGTCGGGCGCGATCTGCAGGTGGCTGTAGACAGCGCCGTTCTTCTGCGACAGCCCGGTCATGTCGTAGCTGCTGGCGGCCTTGCCTTCCAGGTGCGCGGCCATCGCCAGCACCGCGCCCACGGTGATCACGCCGGTGCCGCCGATGCCCGGAATCATCACGCCGAAGGCATCCCCGTCGAGCGCCGCCGCGTCGGGTGCGGGCAAGGTGGCAAAGGCCGCGTCGGGTGATGCGGCGGGCTCGAGCGTCTTCGGCCTGGCGCCCAGCACGGTGACGAAGCTCGGGCAGAAGCCCTTGACGCAGGAGTAGTCCTTGTTGCAGCTGCTCTGGTTGATGCGGCGCTTGCGGCCGAGCGGGGTGTCCTTGGCTTCGATGCTGACGCAACTCGACTGGGTCGAACAGTCGCCGCAGCCTTCGCACACGTCGTCGAAGATGAACATGCGGCGATCCGGGTCGTCGAACTGGCCGCGCTTGCGGCGGCGGCGCTTCTCGGCCGCACAGGTCTGCTCGTACAGCAACACGGTGCAGCCCGGTGTGTCGCGCAGTTCGCGCTGCACGGCGTCGAGCCGGTCGCGGTGTTCGATGCGCACCCCCGCAGGCAGCGCCGAGGCCCGGTGGCGCGATGGGTCGTCGCTGACCAGCACCAGCTTGTTGACGCCTTCGTGCAGCACCTGGTGCGCAATCCGGGCTGGCGAGATCGGGCCGTCGATCGGCTGGCCGCCGGTCATCGCCACCGCGTCGTTGTAGAGGATCTTGTAGGTGATGTTGACGCCGCTGGCGACCGCGGCGCGGATGGCCAGCAGCCCCGAGTGGTAGTAGGTGCCGTCGCCCAGGTTCTGGAACACATGCTGGCGCCTGGTGTAGCGCTGCATGCCGACCCAGGTCATGCCTTCGCCGCCCATCTGCGACGCCAGCATCGTGCCTGGCCGCGCGAACATGGCCATGCCATGGCAGCCGATGCCGGCCAGGGCCTTGCTGCCGTCGGGCACCACGGTGCTGGTGTTGTGCGGGCAGCCCGAGCAGAAGAACGGTGTGCGCCGCACGTCGACCGGCGCCAGCACCGCCAGCAGCGTGCGCCGGCTGGCCTGCAGCGCCTGCGCGCGCAGCTCCAGTTCGTCGTCGCCCGCGCCCAGCGCCTGCAACCGGGCGGC
Source organism: Rubrivivax sp. (assembly GCA_031408155.1). Classification (GTDB taxonomy): domain Bacteria; phylum Pseudomonadota; class Gammaproteobacteria; order Burkholderiales; family Burkholderiaceae_C; genus Rubrivivax. The sequence continues at coordinate 1,230 of JANOJJ010000591.1, read as the reverse complement.
GAACAGCAGCGCCAGCTCGATCGCCTCGAAGCCCACGTCGGCGTTCAGCAGCGGCCGACCGGCCTCGTCGGTCTTGCCGGTGATGCGCGGGCGTCGAGGCAGGTTGTAGAGGATGGCCGCGGCCTGGCTCTCGACGAAGGCGGACTTGTCCTCGACGAACAAAAGCTCGTCCTTGCCGGCGGCGAATTCGGCCAGGCCCTCGGGCTCCAGCGGCCACAACAGGCCGACCTTGTAGACCGCGACGCCGAGGCTGCGTGCGCGGGCTTCGTCGATGCCAAGTGCACGCAAGCCCAGCCGCACCTCGTGCCAGGTCTTGCCCGCAGCCACGATGCCCAACCGGGCCTTCGCGTCGCCCATCGTCGTGCGGTCGATGCGATTGGCGCGCGCGAAGCGCTGCACCAGCGGCAGCCGCCAGCGGCGCAGGATCATCTCGTCCTGCGCCGGCGTGTAGGTGCCGCGATAGTGCACGCCTTCGGGCGGCAACTCACGCGGCTCGGGGCGTTCGATCTGCAAGGCGTCGAGGTCGAAGTCGCAGGTCATGGCCTGCTCGACGGTCTCGTTGACGACCTTGAAGCCGACCCAGCAACCCGAGTAGCGGCTCAGCGCCCAGCCCAGCAGCGCGTAGGGCACGAACTCGCTCACGTCGGCCGGGTACAGCACCGGGATCGAGTTGGCCGCCAGCGCCTGCTGGCTGTGGTGCGCGATGGTCGACGACTTGCCCTGGTGGTCGTCGCCGGTCACCACCAGCACGCCGCCCAGCGGGTGCGTGCCGGCGTAATTGCCATGCTTGAGCGGGTCGCCTGCGCGGTCCACGCCCGGGCCCTTGCCGTACCACAGGCCGTACACGCCATCGACCGTGGCGTCGCCCATCAGCGCCAGTTGCTGCGTGCCCCACACCGCCGTGGCGGCCAGGTCTTAGTTGATGCCGGGCATGAAGGTCACGCCGGCATCGCGCAGCCTCTGGCCTGCTGCCCACAGGGCCTGGTCGAGCCCACCCAGCGGTGAGCCACGGTAGCCCGAGACGAAACCGGCGGTCTTGTGGCCGGCGCGCTGGTCGAGCTGATGCTGCAGCAGCAGCGCGCGCACCAGCGCCTGGTTGCCGTTGATCAGCACCGGGCCGCTGGTGCGCGTGTACTTGTCGTCGAGCGCCGCCGTGGCCGCGAGGCGCGGCAATACCGGCGCCAGGTAGACGGTCAGGTCGCGGAACATTGCCACCGCGGTCGAGCACAC
>JANOJJ010000581.1:0-3228 GCA_031408155.1 Rubrivivax sp. | reverse complement strand
GACCGCGCTGACCATCTGGTTGAGCGGATCGGTCAGCGCTTCCAGGATCTCGTTGGAGCTGATCGTGAAGCTGCGCGGCACGCCTTCGCTGAGGTTGCGGCCCTTGACTTCCATCTCCTTGACCTCGGAGCCGGGGAAGGCCGAGCCGATGCTCTTCTTGATCGATTCGGCCGTCGGCTCGCCGATCAGCATGCCGTAGTTGCGCCGGATGTAGTTGATGATCGACTCGTCGAACTTGTCGCCACCGACGCGGATGCTGCCCTTGTAGACCATGCCGCCGAGGCTGATGACGCCGACTTCGGTGGTGCCGCCGCCGATGTCGACGACCATCGAGCCCGAGGCTTCGGACACCGGCAGGCCGGCGCCGATGGCGGCGGCCATCGGTTCTTCGATCAGGAAGACGTCGCTGGCGCCGGCGCCGAGCGCCGATTCGCGGATCGCGCGCCGTTCGACCTGGGTCGAGCCGCAGGGCACGCAGATGATGATGCGCGGGCTGGGCCGCAGCACCGACCGCGGATGGACCATCTTGATGAACTGCTTGAGCATCTGCTCGGTGACGGTGAAGTCGGCGATCACGCCATCCTTCATCGGCCGGATGGCCTCGATGTAGCCGGGCACCTTGCCGAGCATGGCCTTGGCCTCGCGGCCGACCGCCTGGATGGTCTTCTTGCCGTGGGGTCCGCCTTCGTGGCGGATCGAGACAACCGAGGGTTCGTCGAGCACGATGCCCTTGCCGCGCACATAGATCAGCGTGTTGGCGGTGCCCAGGTCGATGGCCAGGTCGGTCGAGAAATAACGGCGCAGGGAAGCAAACATGGTGAGTTAGCGTGGGCAGACGCGCCCCGAACGGGGTCGAACGGGGCCTGGCATCCGCCGCATGACCGCGGCCCGAAGGCGTTGCTGAACACGTGCTGAACACGTGCTTATCACATTGGCCGGGCGGTCTGACAGGGGCTGCAGGTAGCCGGCGATAATACTGCATCCCCCCTCGATTCCGACCCTGGCTGGCCCGGCCAGACAGGCTGAGAGTCGGCCTGTCGGGGCGCTGCGAACACATCTGTTTCTTCTGCTATCCGCTTATGGCTCTCACCCCGCAGGACGTCGGCCGGATCGCGCATCTGGCGCGGCTCGAACTCTCGGCCGACGAGCAAGCGGCGATGCTGCACCAGCTCAACGGCTTCTTCGGCATCGTCGAGCGCATGGGCGCGGTCGACACCAGCGGTGTCGAGCCGCTGTACACGCCGCTGTCGGCCGTGCAGCACGTGCAGTTGCGTCTGCGCGAGGACCGCGTGACCGAAGGCAATCAGCGTGACGCCAACCAGCGCAGCGCCCCGGTGGTCGAAGACGGCCTCTTCCTGGTGCCGAAGGTGATCGAATGAGCGGCGAGCTGCATGCGCTGGGCGTGGCCGAGCTCGCGCTGCGCTTGCGCACGCGCGAGGTCTCGGCGGTCGAACTGGCCCAGGCCCTGGGCCTGCGCATCGACGCCCACCCGACGCTGGGCGCCTTCCTCGCCCGCGACGAGGCCTTCACGCTGGCCCAGGCCCGCGCGGCCGACGTCCGCCTGGCCGCCGGTGACGACGCGCCGCTGCTGGGCGTTCCGATCGCGCACAAGGACATCTTCGTCACCCAGGGCCTGGCCTCCACGGCCGGCTCGAAGATGCTGCAGGGCTACGCCAGCCCGTTCGACGCCACGGTGGTCGCTCGTCTGGCCAGCAGTGGTTGCGTCACGCTGGGCAAGCTCAACTGCGACGAGTTCGCGATGGGTTCGGCCAACGAGAACTCGGCCTATGGCCTGGTGCACAACCCGTGGGATTCGAGCCGCGTGCCGGGCGGCTCGTCGGGCGGTACCGCGGCAGCGGTGGCGGCGCGGCTGCTGCCGGCGGCCACCGGGACCGACACCGGCGGCTCGATCCGCCAGCCGGCCAGCTTCTGCGGCGTCACCGGCATCAAACCGACCTACGGTGTGTGCAGCCGTTACGGCATGGTTGCCTTTGCCTCCAGCCTCGACCAGGCCGGGCCGATGGCGCGCAGCGCCGAGGACTGCGCGCTGCTGCTGTCGGCGATGAGTGGCTTCGACGAACGCGACGCCACCAGTGCCGAACGACCGCCGCAGGACTTCGCCGCGCAGATGCGTGCCGCGCGCGAAGGCGCCAGTGCAGGCCGGCCGTTGCAGGGCCTGCGCATCGGGCTGCCGCGTGAGTTCTTCGCGCAGGCGCTGGCCGCCGATGTCGAGCTCGCCGTGCGCGCTGCGCTGGCCGAGCTGGACCGACTCGGCGCCACGCTGGTCGACGTGAGCCTGCCGCGCACCGAGCTGTCGATTCCGGTCTACTACATCATTGCGCCGGCCGAGGCCAGCTCGAACCTGGGCCGCTACGACGGCGTCAAGTTCGGCCACCGCGCAGCGCAGCATGGCGACCTGCTCGACATGTACAAGAAGACGCGCGCGCAAGGCTTCGGGCCCGAGGTCAAGCGCCGCATCATGATCGGCACCTACGTCCTCTCGCACGGCTACTACGACGCCTACTATCTGCAGGCGCAGAGGCTGCGCCGCATGATTGCCGACGACTTCCAGTCCTGCTTCAGGCAATGCGACCTGATCGCCGGCCCGGTGGCGCCCACCGTGGCCTGGAAGATCGGCGAGCAGGGCGACGACCCGGTCAAGGCCTACCTCGCCGACATCTTCACGCTGCCGGCCAGCCTGGCCGGCCTGCCGGGCATGAGTGTGCCGGCAGGTGCCGGCGACGGCGGCCTGCCGGTGGGCCTGCAACTGATCGGCAACTACTTCCAGGAAGGCGCGTTGCTGCATGCCGCGCATGCGCTGCAGCGGGCGACCGACTTCCACACCCGTGTTCCCGCAGGGTTCTGATCGATGACCGGCTCTGCCCTCATCCGCGGCTACGAGGTCGTGATCGGCCTCGAGACCCACGCCCAACTGTCCACGCTGAGCAAGATCTTCAGCGGCGCGGCGACCGCGTTCGGCGCGGCGCCCAACACCCAGGCCTGCGCGATCGACCTGGCGCTACCGGGAACGCTGCCGGTGATGAACCGCGGTGCGGTCGAGCGCGCCATCCGCTTCGGCCTGGCAGTGGGCGCCACGGTGGCGCCGCTGTCGATCTTCGCGCGCAAGAACTACTTCTACCCCGACCTGCCCAAGGGCTACCAGATCAGCCAGTACGAGATTCCGGTGGTGCAGGGCGGGCGCATCGAGTTCCTGCTCGGCGAGCACAA
>JANOJJ010000542.1:0-3005 GCA_031408155.1 Rubrivivax sp. | reverse complement strand
TGGCCAGCGACTCGATCAGCGACACCGAATCCCAGGGCTGATGCAGCGTTGCCAGCAGGCGGGCGTGACGCCCGTCCAGGCAGGCGGCCACGGCGTCGAAGGTGTCGCGCTGCAGCCTGCGCGCGCTGCGCCACAGCGCGTACCACAGGCTCACGCGCTCGGCCCCGTCGAGGTCGGCGTCGATGTGAGTGATCAGTCGGCGCAGGCCGGCGCGGGCGTCGGCCGCCTGCGCCAGCCGATCGAAATACGCGGCGTAAGGTTCGCCATGGGCGCAGGGCAGGCCGGCCACCACCGGACCGCCGGTCACGGCCAGGGCTCGGGCAACGGGCAGCATGCCCGATTGCACGCCGCCTGCAGGCGGCCTGAAGCGCGGATGTCCGGGCCGAAGGGCGTGCAGTTGTCGCCGACCCGGCGGGGCCGATCAGATCGCGTCGAGCGGGTAGATCGGCCGCCGCACCCGTTTGAACGGCAGCGACGCGTAGTCTGACGTGCAGACCCCCGTACCGGCGCATTCGACCACCGCAGCGGCCAGGCTGCGCAGGCCCGCGCGCCAGTGCACGCGGCTCTTGAGCATCAGGTAGCGCTTGCCCGCCGGATCGATGCCCACCGCCTGGAAGGCGGCCAGGTCGTGCGGTTCGACATGCCTGGAGATGATCACGATCTCGACCTTGCCGGTGTCGAGCACGGCGGTGGGGCCCATGTGGTTGAGCTCGCCGCGCGCCATCGGGCCGAGGTTGCGGTAGCGGCCGTCGCAGATCAGGCGCACGCGGCCGCGCACGTTGCGCGGCTCGCCCTTGAGCCCGATCGAGGGCATGTCGAGCTTGCCGCCCAGCGCCAGCCGCACGTCGGCTCCGATGCCGGCGTGCATCATCAGTTGCACCGCACTGGGGTCGCAGATCGCGAACACAGCCACGTCTTCGAGTCCGGCGTCGAGGATGCCGCCGAGCACCGTCATCGTGTCCATCGTGCCGCCCGAGGCGCAGTTGTCGCTGTGGTCGAGCAGCACCACTGGGCCGGCATCGGCGCTCAGCCCGGCACGCAGCGTCTGCGCGCGCGCCAGCGATTCGGCCAGCGGCTCGGACCGGTAGACGAATTGTTCGCGCACGCCCCAGGCCATGTCGAGCAGCTCGTCACACCAGCGGCGTGCGCGTTCGGGGTCGCTGTCGGTCACCACCACCGCCGACAGGCCGGCCTGGCTGACGTCGGCGTTGGGGAAGCCGACAAAGACCGAGGCCGCCAGCGCGCCCTGCATCTCGAGCTCGCGGCAGCGCGCCTGCAGTTCGCGGTTGGGCGAGTCGTCGCTGCCCTGGCGCATCACGTGTGGCAGCATCGGCCGGTTGCCCCAGGCCAGCGCCGGCTTGGCACGACCGGCCAGCTGCGCGAACACGGCGCGACCGGCACGCAGGCCGGTCTCGAACATGTCGACATGCGGGTAGGTCTGGTAGCCCGCGATCACGCTGGCGTGGTCGGCCATCCCGGGGAAGAAGTTGGCGTGCATGTCCAGCGCCACGCCGATCGGGACCTTGGGCGCGATGGCGCGTACGCGGCGCAGCAACTCGCCTTCGCCGTCTTCGTGGCTGTTGGTGACCATGGCGCCGTGCAGATCCAGCAGCACGGCGTCGCAGCCTTCGGCCACCGCCGCGCAGATGCGGGCGCTGATGTACTCGAACGCCACGTCTTCCACCGGGCCGCTGGGCCAGGCATTGGCCGCCACCGGCAGCACGATCTCGGCGCCGGCTTCTTCGGCCAGTTCGATGAAGGCGGCGATCGCCGAACCGGTGCCCTTGTAGGCCTGGTAGGCGTCACCGCCCTCGGGCGGAACCTCGCCGTCGCCGGCAAAGCGAGCCAGTGGCGTGGGCACGGGCGAAAACGTGTTCGTCTCGTGCTTCATCTGGGCGATCACGACTCTCATGCGGACTCCGACTGCTGGCGAGCGTGCATCGTCGCGCAGGGTGGACCGCGATGCACCTGACAGTTCTCTCAGGGTCGGTCACGAAAGCGCACGCTTCGTGATGCTTCCCACTGGCCGGTCGCATGCCGGTGATCGAGCGCCGGGGCCAGGCCGCTCAGTCTGTCAGGCCGGCGCGTAACCCGCTTCGGACAGTGCAGCGACCACGCGCGCGCGCTCGGCCTGGGTCTGTACGCGCACTTGCTTGGTGCTCAGGTCGACGTCGACCGTGGCGGCGGGGTCGACTTCGTGCACCGCTTCGGTCACGGCACGGACGCAATGGCCACAGGACATGGCGGCGATGTTGAATTCGAGCATGAGTAGGACTCCGGGTGGATCGAGTTCACCAGTCTGAAGCTTGCCACGAGGGCAAGGTCAAGCGCGCTCCGGCCAGGTTCGCTGCCGGCGCACCGACAATGGAGCCAGACTTGACCTTCCCACCGTAGCAAGCCTGAGGCTGCGTCCATGAACACCCTCGCCGAACCGCTTGCCCCGCCCACGACGCCGTTGCAGCCGCTGCGCGAGTGGGATCTGGCCGTGCAGGGCATGACCTGCGCGTCTTGCGCCAGCCGCGTCGAGCGGGCCTTGCGCAAGGTGCCGGGTGTGGGCAGTGCCAGCGTCAACCTGAGCACCGAGACCGCCCGCGTCACGACCAGCGATGGCAGCGCCGGCGTGGCGCCGCTGCTGTTCGCCGTGGTCAAGGCCGGCTACCAGGCCAGGCTGCAGGCCGACGACCAGGCGGCGCTGCCCGCGAACACGGCACCGGGCTGGCCGCTGTGGCTGGCCGGCGCGCTGGCCCTGCCGCTGGTGCTGCCGCTGGCCGAGGTGCTCGTGGGCGACCTGGTGCTGGTGCGTCCAGGCGAACGCGTGCCGGTCGACGGCGAGGTGATCGAGGGCACGAGCGAGGTCAACCAGTCGCTGATCACCGGCGAAAGCCCGGTGCCGCGATCCAGCGGCGACCACGTGACCGGGGGCGCCGTCAATGGCGATGGCCTGCTGCTGCTGCGCACGCGGGCGGTGGACGCCGAGAGCACGTTGTCGCGCATCGTGCGCCTGG
>JANOJJ010000520.1:0-6903 GCA_031408155.1 Rubrivivax sp. | reverse complement strand
CGCTTGAGCTCCAGGCGCAGGTCGTTGCGCAGCTTGGCATCAAGTGACGACAGTGGCTCGTCCATCAGCGTCACCGCGAGCGGGCCGCTGTTGCTGGACTTCGGCGCCGCGCGGCGGGTGATCGGTGACCTGACCCATGCGTTGACGGTCCTGCTCAAGCCCGGTTATGCGCCCATCGAGCAATACGGCGACGCCCCCGACATGGAGCAGGGGCCGTGGACCGACATCTTTGCGCTGGCCAGCGTGGTCTACATGGTCACGTCAGGCACGCGTCCGCCGACGTCGGTGGAGCGGGTGTTCAAAGACCCCCTGGTGCCGCTGGCCCAGGCGGCTGCCGGGCGTTATTCGCCGGCCTTGCTGGCGGCCGTCGACCGCGCCATGGCGGTGCGTCCGGAGCACCGGCCGCAATCGGTGGACGAGTTCCGGCGCGAGCTGTCCGGGCAAGCCGCGCCACCGCCGGCCAGCCGCGTCCGCGAGGTGCCGCATAACCTGCCACTGCAGCGCACCAGCTTCGTCGGGCGCGAGCGCGAAACACGCGAGATCCGCGCCGCGCTCGAGTCGGCGCCGCTGGTCACGGTACTGGGCTTCGGCGGCCTGGGCAAGACCCGGCTGGCCTTGCGCGTCGCGGCTGAGCTGATGCCCCAGTTCCCCGATGGCGCCTGGTTCGTCGATCTGTCGGCGGTGACAGACCCGGCGCGGGTGGTCGGCGCCGTGGCGCGCACTTTCGACCTCCGCGACGAGCCGGGCCGCCCGCTGATGGAGGTGCTGTGCGCGTGGTTGCGGCCGCGGCGGCTGCTGATCGTGCTGGACAACTGCGAGCACCTGATCGACGCCGCCGCCCAGCTGGCCGATGCGATCCTGGGCAGCGCTGCCCAGGTGCGGCTGCTGGCGTCCAGCCGCGAGCCGCTGGACGTGCCGGGCGAGCAGTGTTACCCGGTCGCGCCGCTGCCGCTGCCGCCGCGCGACGCCAGCCAGCAGACCCTGCTGCAGTCACCCGCGGTGCGGATGTTCAGCGACCGTGCCCGGGCGCAGCAGCCGGACTTTGCGCTGGAGCTGCAGGACGCCGACGTGCTGGCCGAGCTGCTCGAGCGGCTGGAAGGCATCCCGCTGGCGATCGAGCTGGCCGCGGCGCGGCTGCGCACGCTGTCCGTCCCCGAGGTGCTGGCCGGGCTGTCCGACCGCTACGAGCTGCTGACCGGTGGCAGCCGGGTGCTGCAGAAGCGGCAGCAGACGCTGCGGGCGCTGGTCGATTGGTCGTACGACCTGCTCGACCCATCCGAGCGCGCGCTGTTCGCCCGCTTGGCGGTGTTTGCCGGGGGCTTCGACGGCGAGGCCGTGCACGCCGTCTGCACCGACGAGTCGGTGCCCGACGACGAGGTGGCCGCGCGGCTGACCTCGCTGGTGCAGAAGTCGCTGGTGGTGCAGGGCGCTGACGTACGGTTCCGCTTGCTCGACACCTTGCGCGACTATGCGCGCGAGAAGCTGGCGGCGCGAGATGTCACCAACGGCACTGCGGCCCGGCACGCGGCACACTACTTCGCGCTGGCCAAGGAGGCGGGTCGCGGCATGCGGGGCGCCGAACAGGGCCGCTGGACGCGCCGGCTGGAGGTCGAGCTCGACAACCTGCGCACTGCCAGCGCCTGTGCGCTGGCGGGCGGGGTGGACCCGCTGGTTGCGGTCAAGCTTGCGGTGGCGCTGACCAAGTTCTGGATCCTTCGCGGCCAGCCCAGCGAAGGACGGCAGCTGGTAGCCGCGGCGCTGGAGCTGCCCGAGGTGCAACAGTCCGACCTGGCCCAGGCCTGGGCACTGTTCACGAGCGCCACGCTCGCCGGTGCGCAGGGCGACCATGTGTCGGCGATCGCGCATTTCGAGACCTGCCTGGCGCTGCGCCGCCGCCTGGACCGTCCGATCGAGATCGCGTCCACGCTGTCGGCGCTGGCACTGGCGCGGCTGGAGGCCGGCGAGCCGGCGGCGGCCGCTGCCGCCGAGCAGGAGGCGCTGCGCCTGTTCATCGCGCAGGGCGACCTCCTGGGCTGCTGCATCGGCTGGTTGCATCTGGCGCAGATCGACCTCTGGACCGGCCGCGGCACGCGCGCGCTTGGCCACGTGTCGAGCGCGCTGGACCTGGCGCGCGAGATCGGCAACCCCGAGGTCGAGGCAGAGAGCGAACTCACCGCCGCCGCCGCGCACGCGCTGAACGGCCGCACCGACGTGGCCCAGGAGGTGGCCCGGCGTGCGCTGCGGCTAAGCCAGGACGCGTCGGACACCCGCGGCGAGGCCAGTGCGCGATGCCTGCTGGGCCGGCTCGCGCTGGAGCTGGGTGACGTGGCCGACGCGCGCTCGCTGCTATTGCAGGCGCTGGCCGACTGCCAGGTGCAGGAGATGCGTGCGCAGCTGGTGGCGGCGCTGGACAACATGGTGCTGGTGCGGGGCCACGAGGGCGCGCCGATCGGCGCGCTGGAGCTGGCCGCCGCCACCGAGCAGGCACGGCAGCGCCTGCTGCTGCGGCGCTGCCCAGGCGACGAGGCACGCTGGCAGCAGCAGCTGGAGGCGATCCGCCAGCGAGTACCGGCTCAGGCCGCCGAGGATGCCGCCCAGCGCGGGCGCGGCTGGAGCCTGGACCAGGCGCTGCGCGCGGCGCGCGAGGTCGCGCGCGCCTGACGCCTGGCTGACTTGGCAGTGGAGGGGCCGCAGAGGCGTTCAGGCGGCCGCGGGCACGGGCACGGGCTTGCGCCGGCGCACCGCCACGAGGCCGGCCAACGCCAGGCCGCTCAGCGCCAGCGCGGCGGGCTCCGGCACGCGGGTGATGGTGAAATCGGCCGGAAAATCCACGTTGTTGTTGGCCCCGCCACAACTGGCTGCGGCGGTGCAGTTGAAGAACAGCCGCGGACCGTCGAGCGTGAAGCTCAGCGAGAACGTCGTAAGGTCCGGCACCAAGTAAGCGTGCAGGTCCAAGAGCGGCGGCTCGAGCGTCGGGACCGCGGCTGACGACAGGCGGGATTCGATCTTGTCCAGCTCGCCTGCCAGGTAGTGCAGGGTCGTGATCGAGCCCGGGCTGAGGACGATGGTCGCGAGCAGGTCCATCGGGCCATCGATGTCGTACAGCTCGATGGTGGCGCTAGTCACCGCGGCCGCGTCACCGCAGTCCACCGCGTTGTCCACGCTCCCGGTACCAGCCAGCTCGCAGCTGTCGGGCACGCTGAATGAAGCCTGGCCACGCCAGCCCAGGTCGTCCGTGAAGGGAGTCCCGAATTGCGGGTCCCAGACGCCGGTGTAGACGGCCGCTGTGGCCGGGCCGCACAGCGCCACGCCCAGCACCGCAGCCTGCAGCAGTGAATGCACGTTCATAGGGGAACCTCCTGTCGAAGCCCGACTGTATGACCGTCCCCCGTGTTCGGGGGCCACTTGAACTGGGGGGGAGGGGCTCGGCGCCCCATCCGCCGGCACGACGCTGCGGGGGCGGCCACACAGTCTTCATCTTGTTGGCGGCGCCACGTTCGGGACGGGTTTGCGAGCCTTCGTGTCGTGCGAAGGCTTGATTGACAATCGGCGCATCGTCGGTGCGAGCTCGGCTGCGGTCTGCGCCGACGCGTGCCCGAGCAGCGCCTGCGCTTTACCCGTTGGCGGGCAGCCAAGCGCCAGCGCCGTCACTTCGGCCGCAGATCGCGCACCCGCACCGCCTTGCCCTGCGATCGCTCGATCGCACCGGCGCCCTTGACCAGCACTTGCGCAGTGATGCCGATCATCGACTTGATGTGGTGCGCCACGTCGTGCGCCAACGCCGGAAAGCTCTCGGCCGGCAGGTCCGGCAGAGCCTCAACATCGATGCTCAACTCGTCCAGGCTGCCACGGCGCTGGACCACGATCTGGTAGTGCGGTGCGACACCGGGGCGTCCGACCAGTACCGCCTCGATCTGCGACGGGTAGACGTTGACGCCGCGGATGATCAGCATGTCGTCGCTGCGCCCGGCCACGCGCAACATGCGCAGGTGGGTGCGCCCGCAGGCGCAGCGCGAGGTGGTGATGCGCGTGATGTCGCGCGTGCGGTAACGCAGCATCGGCAGGGCCTGCTTGGTCAGCGTGGTGATGACGAGTTCTCCGGACTGGCCTTCGGGCACCGGCTGCAGCGTGTCAGGGTCGATCACCTCGAAGATGAAATGGTCCTCCCAGCCGTGCAGCCCGTCCTGCAGCGGGCATTCGACCGCCACGCCCGGGCCCATTACTTCCGACAGGCCGTAGTTGTCGATCGCCTGCAGGCCCAGCCGCGCCTCGATCTCGCGGCGCATCGCTTCGCTCCAGGGTTCGGCGCCGAAGATGCCCACGCGCAGCGCACTCTGGCGCAGGTCCACGCCCATCTGTTCGGCGACCTCCGCGATGGCCAGCGCGTAGGACGGCGTGGCGCACAGCACGCGGGCGCCGAAGTCCATGATCAGCCCGACCTGGCGCTCGGTCGACCCACCCGACGCCGGCACCACCACGCCGCCCAGGCGCTCGGCGCCGTAGTGCGCGCCCAGGCCGCCGGTGAACAGGCCGTAGCCGTAGGCGTTGTGGATCACGTCGCCGGCGCGCGCGCCGGCGCAGTGCAGCGTGCGCGCCATCAGGTTGGCCCAGGTCTCCAGGTCGGCCTGCGTGTAGCCCACCACGGTGGCTTTGCCGGTGGTGCCCGACGAGGCATGCAGCCGTGACAGGCCCTGCAGCGGACGCGCGAACAGGCCGAAGGGAAAGTTGTCGCGCAGGTCGGTCTTGACCATGAAGGGCAGGCGTCGCAGATCGTCCAGGCTGTCGATCGCAGCCGGTTCGACGCCGGCCGCCTGTAGCCGTGCGCGCTGCCAGGGCACGTTGTCGTAGGCGTTGCGCAGGCTGGCGCCCAGGCGTTCGAGCTGCAGTCGGGCCAGTCGCTCACGCGGCAGGTTCTCGACCTCGTGCAGCAGGTCGGATTCGCGCGTGCTGCGCGCGACCGGTTCGGAAATGACTCCCATCGAAACTCTCCTCGAGCGTTGGGCGCCTGCGCTAGCGCCGGACCCCACGCACCGGCAGGTGCGACAGCGTGAAGCCCTGGTTGAAGCCCGCGCGTGTGATCAACATGAACTTGAAGGCAGCACCGCCGGCGGCCGCCAGCGCGCCGGCCAACACCTGCAGGGCGAGTTGCATCGCAGGTTGCACAGGCGCCGCCAGCAGCAGCAGCACGAGCGCCAGCGGCAGCAGGCTGCCGCCGTTGAAGGCATGTCCAGCCGTGTTGACCGCGGCCAGCGCCTTCTTGCCCAGCACCACCGACAGGCGCCGGTGCCAGATCACTCCGAAGACGAAGCGCAACAGCAGCAGGCCGCCGAAGGCGAGCAGTGCCGCTTGCGAGGGCGTGCCCCACCAGGGCACCAGCACCCAGTACAGGCCAGCGCCTTCGGCCAGGCCAGTACTGACCAGCAGCGGCACGGTCAGCGGTTCACGCCAGGCAGCGATGCCCGTGGACGCTTGCAGGATGCGCGCCTGGCAGTACAGGAAGGCCAGCGCCAGCAGGCCGAGCAGCGGCGCCAGCGCGGCCAGGCCCAGCACGACCGCAGCGCCGCACAGCATGAGCAGGGGCGCCAGCGCCGCTTCGCGCGACATCCACGACGTGCGCGGGTTGAAGAACACGTTCAATGCGCGCAGCGGGCGGCCGATCTCGGCCCACACGCACAGCAGTCCGGCACCGATCAGCGCCAGCGCCAGCGCGAGCAAGGCTTGCTGCAGGCCCCCACCGGCGCCTGCACCGAGCGTGAACACGATCAGGCCGCAGCCGGCGCCACCGCCGATGAAGTTGGCTGCGGCACGCCAGTCCCAGTGCAACTGCTGCCAGGGGTTCGGTCCGAAGCTCATGATGCGCCCTCCGCGTCCCACAGGTAGTGAAAGCCGGGGCCGGTGCCCAGTTCCTCGTGCATGCGGAAATGCTGGTTGTGGGCCAGCAGTTGCGACACGTTGCTCTGCGGGTCGTCGCTGTCGCCGAAGGCCAGCGCCTGCGCGATGCAGGCGTTGACACAGGCCGGCGTGGCGCGCGGGTCGACACCGGGGGTCAGGCCCAGCGCTAGCCCTTCATCGATGCGCTCGACGCAGAAGGTGCACTTGGTGGCCACCGCCAGCCGGGCCTCGTCATGGCGCTGGCTTTCGCTGGCGGTCGGCTTGCCGTAGGCGAAGGTGGCGAGTTGCGTCTTGTAGCGCGCCTGGTAGGGGCAGGCCACCGCGCAGTAGGCGCAGCCGATGCACAGCTCGTAGTCGATCGTGACGATGCCGTCGCTGCGCTTGCGTGTGGCCGTGCTCGGGCATACATGCATGCAGGGCGGGTCCTCGCAATGCTGGCAGCCCACCGGCACGAACACACGCTGCACGTCGGGATATTGGCCGAACTCCATGTCGATCACGCGCCGCCACTGCACGCCGGGCGGCGTGGCATTGGCGTGTTTGCAGGCCGCCGTGCAGGTCTGGCAACCGACACAGCGCCGCAGGTCGGCAACCATCGCCCAGCGCGTCATGATTTCACCTTCGCGATCTTCACGCGCACGATGTCGGCGCTCGACCCGGTGGCGTCGGTCAGATCCATCGACATCGTGGCCAGCGCGTTCAGGCTCGGCACGCCGAAGTCCTTGGCCAGCGGGGTCGCCCAGTGGTCGAACTGGCCGATCAGCAGCAGCGTGTCGGGCCGGATGCCCTGGCGCAGCACGACTTTGCCCTTGACGCTGCGCTTGGGGGTGGAGATCTCGAGCGGATCGCCGTCGTCGATGCCCAGTTGTTCGGCCGCGCGCGGGTTCATGATCACGCCACGGTGGCCGGCCACGTTGTCGGCCACTTCGCGGATCATCTGCACGCCGACGTTGCCACCCCAGGCGTATTGCATGCTGCGCGCAGTCAGCAGCCAGAACGGGTAGTCCTCGC
>JANOJJ010000507.1:0-3764 GCA_031408155.1 Rubrivivax sp. | reverse complement strand
CTCAAAATCCCCCGCCGCAAGGCGTGCCGGTTCGAGTCCGGCCCCGGGCACCAGCGCAGATCCTCGCTCCGCAGACAGGCGTGCACTGCCTGCCACGTAGCCATTGCGCGTCTGTTCCGCATGCGTTGCGCACGTGTTCGGCCGGGCGTTCCGCGTTCCGGCCCTCCAACAACCTGCGCCATCGACAATCCGCTTGCCGAGCATCGCGGCGTAAGCTGGTCCCCACGATGAACCGGTGCCGCTGGATCGCCCACCTCGACATGGACGCGTTCTACGCGTCGGTCGAATTGCTGCGCTACCCCGAGTTGCGGGGCCGGCCGGTGGTGATCGGCGGCGGGCGGCGGCATCAACCCGAGCTGCTGGCCGACGGCACGCGCCGCTACGCCACCCTGCGCCATTACACCGGCCGCGGCGTCATCACCACCGCCACCTACGCCGCACGCGATCTCGGCGTCCATTCGGGCATGGGCCTGATGAAGGCTGCATTGCGTGCGCCCGACGCCGTGCTGCTGCCGGTGGACTTCGACCAGTACCGCCGCTATTCGCGCTTGTTCAAGGACGCGGTGGCCGAGGTGGCGCCGGTGATCGAGGACCGGGGCATCGACGAGATCTACATCGACCTCACAGACGCCCCCGGCGCGCAGGACGCGGTGGGCCACGACGGCACCGGTGGCGTGCGTGCGCTGGCGCAGGAGATCCGCAACAACGTGCGACAGGCCACCGGCCTGACCTGCTCGGTCGGCGTCACGCCCAACAAGCTGCTGGCCAAGATCGCCAGCGAGCTGGACAAGCCCGACGGACTGACGATCCTGACCGAGGCCGACATCGCGCCGCGCGTATGGCCGCTGGCGGTGCGCAAGATCAACGGCATCGGCCCCAAGGCCGGTGCCAGGCTGCAGGTGCTGGGCATCGAGACCGTCGGTCAGCTCGCCGCCTGCAGTCGCGAATGGCTGATGGAGCAGTTCGGCCGCCGCTACGGCCGCTGGCTGCACGACGCGTCGCACGGCGTCGATGACCGGCCGCTGGTCACGCACAGCGAGCCGGTGTCGATGAGCCGCGAGACCACCTTCGAGCGCAACCTGCATGCGGTCGTGAACCGCGCCGAGCTGGGTGCGGTGTTCACGCAATTGTGCGAACAGGTCGCCTCCGACCTGCAGCGCAAGTCCTACCGCGGACGCACGATCGGCATCAAGCTGCGCTTCGACGACTTCCGCACCGTCACGCGAGACCTCACGCTGGACGAACCGACGGCGGATGCGAGCGCGATTCGCCGCGCGGCCGGTCTGTGTCTGAAGCGGGTCGACCTGACGCAGCGCCTGCGTCTGCTGGGCGTGCGCGCGGGCAGCCTGTCGCGCGAGCTCGGCGACCCAGCGGCCGCAGCAGGCAGCGCACCAGCACGCCCGAGGCGCAGCAGGGCCGCTGGCGCAGTGCCGGCGGCGGCCGAGACATCGCTGTTCGACGACGAGTTTGCGCCGAAAGAGTAACCCGGTCCGGTCGCCGGCGGCCCGGTCTGCGTATATTGCGCACCATGAATGCCTTGCCTACCCTCGCCGCGTCTGCCGCTTGCTGCATCCTGAGCGCCGCGCTGATGCTCATCGGACCGGCCGCCCGGGCTGCCGAGCTGCAGGTCTACGTCACCACGCCCGACGGCAAGCCGGCGTCCGACGTGGTGGTGGCGCTGCTGCCGCAAGGCGCGGCGGCCATCCCCGCGGCGCCACCGGCCGAGGCGACGTTGATCGTGCAGAAGGACATCCGCTTCCAGCCCTACGTGACTGTAGTGCCACTTGGCGCGACGGTGCGCTTCGTCAACCGCGACCGCTTCGACCACCATGTCCGCTCGGTGCCGGGCGGACCGCTGGGATCGATCGCACCAACCAAGACCTTCGACTTCCGGCTGGCAGCCGCTCGTGGCGGCAACGAACCCAGCGCCGAAATGAAGATGGACGCCGCCGGCGCCACCGGCATCGGCTGCCACCTGCACGGGTCGATGCGCGCACACATCTTCGTCAGCCCCACGCCCTGGGTGGCGCTGACCAACGCCGCCGGCCGCGCGCTGCTGACCGGCGTGCCCGACGGCGCCGCCGACCTGCGGCTGTGGCACCCCGACCAGTTGGTGGCGCAAGCCAACGTGCCGGCCACGGTGAGCGGCAGCACCACCACCGCCGAAGCCAAGCTGAATTTCACGCCGCGTCGGCGAGCGCCGCCAGCGGCCAAGGGTGAGTACGACAATTGAGCCGCAGGGCGCCTCAGCGCGACGGCAGCCGAACCATCCACAGCGCCACCACGGCGCAGCACAGGGCCGGCAGCCAGCACCAGCGGGCCGGCAGCATCCACCAGGACCAGGCCGAGCCGAACAGCATCATCGTCCACGCCAATTGCTTGGCGCGCAGCGGGATGGCGTGACGCTCGCGCCAGTCGCGCACCAGCGGGCCGAAGTGTGCGTGGGCCAGCAGCCAGGCCTCCCAGCGCGGGCTGCCGCGGGCAAAGCAGAAGGCCGCCAGCAGCACGAACGGCGTGGTCGGCAGCAGGGGCAGGAACACGCCCACGACCCCGGCGGCCAAGGCCAGCGCGCCGCCAGTCAGCCAGGCCACGCGCTGCCAGACTGGCGGCACAGGGCGGGCGGCCACGTCAGTTTCCATGGCTTGATGATAGGCAGCCTCGAGCCTCGTGAGCGAGCGCCGCGGGCTCCGACCCCGGCTGGCCAGCCCGGCTGCTTGCTGCCGCCGCGCGAAGTACTCTCCGGCCGCCGGCGGCGCCGCCTGGGTAGCATCGGCGCCCAGGAGACCCACGCCATGACCGTCATCACCACCATCGAAGACCTGCGCGTACTGGCGCAAAGGCGCGTGCCGCGCATGTTCTACGACTACGCCGATTCCGGCAGCTGGACCGAGAGTACCTACCGCGCCAACGAGAGCGACTTCCAGAAGATCAAGCTGCGCCAGCGCGTGGCCGTGAACATGGAAAACCGCAGCACGGCCACCAGAATGGCGGGCGTGGACGTGAAGATGCCGGTGGCCATTGCGCCGGTCGGCCTGACCGGGATGCAGCATGCCGACGGCGAGATCCTGGCCGCCCGGGCGGCCGAGAAGGCCGGCATCCGCTTCACGCTCAGCACGATGAGCATCTGCTCGATCGAGGACGTGGCCGCGGCGACCACGCAACCGTTCTGGTTCCAGCTCTACGTGATGCGCGACCGCAGCTTCATCGAAGCTTTGATCGACCGCGCCAAGGCCGCGAAATGTGACGCGCTGGTGCTGACACTGGACCTGCAGATCCTGGGCCAGCGCCACAAGGACCTGAAGAACGGCCTCAGCGCTCCACCCAAGCTGACCTTGGCCAACCTGATCAACATGGCCACCAAGCCGCGCTGGTGCCTGGGCATGGCCAGCACCAACAAGCGCGAGTTCCGCAACATCGTCGGCCACGTCAAGGGCGTGGGTGACATGGGCAGCCTGTCGGAATGGACGGCCAGGCAGTTCGACCCGCAGCTCAACTGGGGCGATGTCGAATGGATCAAGAAGCGCTGGGGCGGCACGCTGATCCTCAAGGGCATCCAGGATGTCGAAGACGCCAGGCTGGCCGTGGAGTCGGGCGCTGACGCGCTGATCGTCAGCAACCATGGTGGCCGCCAGCTCGACGGCGCGCAGAGCAGCATCGAGGCCCTGCCGGCGATCGTGGCCGAGGTCGGCTCGAAGATCGAGGTCCACATGGACGGCGGCATCCGCAGCGGGCAAGACGTGCTCAAGGCCTGGGCCCTGGGCGCA
>JANOJJ010000501.1:0-2100 GCA_031408155.1 Rubrivivax sp. | reverse complement strand
CCGCGCCATCATGGTCGTG
This sequence comes from Rubrivivax sp., assembly GCA_031408155.1. GTDB lineage: Bacteria > Pseudomonadota > Gammaproteobacteria > Burkholderiales > Burkholderiaceae_C > Rubrivivax. The sequence continues at coordinate 2,081 of JANOJJ010000501.1, read as the reverse complement.
ACCACGGTCGCGCTGTCGATCAGCTTCCTGGTCTACGTGATCGTCGGGCAGTACCTGTTCGCCTTTCAGCTCGGCTGGTTTCCGGTGCAGGGCTGGAGCGACAGCACCCTGACCAACCTGCTGACCTACGCGCCGCTGCCGGTGCTGCTGGCGGTGATGGTGGGCGTGGCGCCGCAGACGCGGCTGTACCGCACCTTCCTGCTCGACGAGCTGGGCCAGGACTACGTGCGCACCGCGCGCGCCAAGGGCATGACCGAAGGCGTGGTGCTGTTCAAGCATGTGCTGCGCAACGCGATGATCCCGATCCTGACCAACATCGGGCTGCAGCTGCCGGGCATCTTTGTCGGCTCGTTCCTGATCGAGGTCTTCTTTTCCATCCCCGGCCTCGGCCGCGAGGTGCTGCTGGCGGTCAACCGCAGCGACTTTCCGGTGATCCAGGCGGTGACGATCTACCTGGCCGTGCTGACGATGGTGATCAACCTGCTGACCGACCTGGCCTACAAGATCGCCGATCCGCGGGTGGTTCTCAAGTGAGCGCTGTCCTGCCGACCCCGTCGTCGCTGGACGACGCGCAGCAGAAGTCCGAAGGCGTCTGGCACGCCGCCTGGCGCCGTTTCAAGGCCGACCGCGTGGGCCTGGCTTCGCTCGTGATCGTGGCTGCCTTCGTGCTGCTGATCGTGGCCGCCGCGCTGGGCCTGGTGGCCCGCAACTGGCAGGACGAAGTGGGTCTGCCGAACGCACCGCCCACGCTGCTGGGCCCGCGCGCGGCGCAGACCACCGGCGCCATCGAGTCGCCCACCGGCCCGAACGTCGACCTGTCCGACGTCGACCCGCTGGCGCCGCGCTACAAGGAATGGGACGAACGCGCCAAGCAGTTCCAGACCACCGTCACCGTCAAGGCCGAGACCCTGCCTTTCGGCGGCGACCGGCTGGGCCGCGACGTGCTGGCCAAGGCCATCAAGGGCACCGAGATCTCGGTCTTCGTCGGCGTCGCCGCGGCGCTGGTGGCGAGCGTGATCGGCACCCTGCTCGGCGCGTTCGGCGGCTTCTTCGGCGGCAAGGTGGGTGACTTGCTCGAGTGGATCTACAACGTCTTCGAGTCGATCCCCAACATCCTGCTGATCTTCGCCTTTGCCGCGGTGGTCGGGCGCGGCGTCGAAAGCGTGGTCATCATCCTGGCGCTGACCGGCTGGACCGGCATGTACCGCCAGGTGCGCGCCGAGTTCATCAAGCACGCCAGCCGCGAATACGTGCGCAGCGCCGAAGCCATCGGCGCCAGCACCGCCAGCCGCATGTTCCGCCACATCCTGCCCAACGTCAGCCACGTCATCCTGGTCCGCATGAGCCTGCTGACGGTTGGCTTCATCAAGGCCGAGGTGATCCTGTCGTACCTCGGCCTGGGCGTTCGCGTCGACCAGGTGTCGTGGGGCACGATGCTGGCCGAAGCGCAGAGCGAGCTGATCCTGGGCCACTGGTGGCAGCTGGCCACGGCCACGCTCTTCATGGTGGTCTTCGTCACGGCGTTCTCGTTGATGGCCGACGCCTTGCGCGATGCGTTGGACCCCAAGCTCAGGGGGCTGGAATGAGCGCGCTGCTGAGCATCCAGAACCTGCGGGTGGCCTTTCGCATGGGCCGCGGCCAACGTGCCGACGGCGTGGGCCGCGACGGTGTCGGCGTGAGCTTCGACGTGCCCGAAAATCGCACCGTGGCGCTGGTCGGCGAATCGGGCTCGGGCAAGAGCGTGACGGCGATGTCGGTGCTGAACCTGCTGCCCGACAACGCCGAGCGCAGCGGGCGTGTGCTGTGGCAAGGCAAGGATTTGCTGCAGACCGGCATGGCCGACTTGCAGGCGATTCGCGGTCGCGAAATCGCCTGCGTCTTCCAGGACCCGATGAGCTCGCTCAACCCGGTCTTCGATGTCGGCCAGCAGTTGTGCGAGCCGCTGATGAAGCACCTGGGGCTGGGCCGCAGCGCGGCGCTCAAGCGCGCCGAAGAGCTGCTGGGCGAGGTCGGCATCCCCGAACCCAAGCGGCGCCTGAGCAGCTATCCGCACGAGATGAGCGGCGGCCAGCAGCAGCGCG
>JANOJJ010000496.1:0-6817 GCA_031408155.1 Rubrivivax sp. | reverse complement strand
ACAGCGTGCCGGCGTCCTGCTTGGAGTACTCCTCACCGATGCGCTTGAGATTGGCCACCTCGCGCATGATGGTTTCGACCGACTTCAAGACCAGCTGGCCGGGTTCGGTCACCCGGCGCAGCCGCTTGCCGTGGCGCGCGAAGATGTCCACGCCGAGCTCTTCCTCGAGCTCGAGGATGGCCTTGCTGATGCCGGGCTGCGACGTGAACAGCGCCTTGGCGGTTTCGGTCAGGTTGAGGTTTTGGCGTACGGCCTCCTGGACGAAGCGGAACTGGTGCAGGTTCATTGCGCGGGCTCGCTGTGCAGTGCCGCCAGCGCGGCTTCGGCCATCGCCTGCAGCACGTTGTCGACCTCGCCCAGCGCACTGTGCAACTCGAAGCGGGTTGCGCTGTGTTCGACCCGCAAGGCCTCGAGCAGGCGCGGCAGGTCCTTGCGCACATGGCCGCCGCTGCCCAGGAAAACCGGCACCAGATCGACCCGCGTGCAACCTCCGGCTACCAGCTCGGCAGCCGCTGTAGTCAGGTCGGGCGACATGAACTCGAGGTAGGCCAGGCGCAGCGCCAGCTGCGGCTGCCGGCCAGCGATGCGCCTGGCCAGGTCCTCGAAAGGCGCGGCCCAACTCGGGTCGCGCGCACCATGGGCGAACAGGATCAGACCTTGTGTCATGAAGGGGCGAATGGGGTCAGCGATGGGTCAGCGATAGCGCACCAGCCAGGTGAAGGCAGTCATTGAGATCAGCAGAAAAAGCAGGCTCGGCGCTGCGGCCACGATCCAGGGTGTCCACTCGCGCAGCATACCGATGTGGCCGGCCAGGTTGTTCAGCAGCACGAAGCCGATGCCCAGCATGATGCCGCCGAAGACCTTCAGGCTGACGCTGCCGGCGCGCGCGTGCAGGTAAGCGAATGGCAGCGCCAACGCCACCATCACCAGGCAGGCCAGGGGATACAACGCCTTCTTCCAGAAGCGCAGTAGTACCTGCTGCGTGGCCTGGGCCTGGCCGTCCAGATGAACGCTGTAGCGCCAGAGGTCGAGCGTGGTCATCGACGTCAGCGGCAGCACCGCCGAAGCCACCACGCCAGCGTTCAGGCCGCTCTTGAAGGTCAGGCTGGAAAGGTGCTCGTTGCGCACCACCGGGCTGTCGCTCAGGGCCCGCGGCCAGAAGGTCCGGTCCACGTCCGTCAGGGTCCAGGTCCCGTCGACGGCCACGCGAGCCTCGCGTGCCCAGGTGCGGGACACCAGCCGGCCATCGGCATCGAACTCGAAGCCGCGCAGGCGCTGCAGCACACCGGCGGCGTTGACGCCACCGATGTTGATCGACAGGCTGTGTTCGCCATCGGCCGCCGGGCGCCTGTCCTTTAGCCAGGCCCCGGCCCCACCGGTCAGCCGCTCGCCGTCGAAGCGGGCGGCCAGGCGCACTGACGCCAGTTCGGCGGCCGGTGCGACAAAGTCACCGACCGCGAAGTTAAGCGCCCCGAAGGCCAGGCCCAGCGTGGCCAGCAGGCCCAGGGCACGGCCCGGGCCCAGGCCACCCGTGCGCAGAATGGTGTATTCGGAGGCCTGTGCCATGCGGGCCAGCGAGTAGATGGTGCCGATCAGCACCGTGATCGGGAACAGGTCGTAGAAGTGACCCGGCACGTCGTACAGAGCGGTCAGCGCCACATGCCAGATGGCGCGCCCGCGGCGGCCGATCGCGTCGAGGTCATCGACGAAATCGATGAAGAAGAAGAGCGCCAGGAAGGCCACCGTGACGAAGCCCACCGACGACAGGATGTCGCGATAGAACAGGCGCCGTACGGTCCTCATGTCGCACCCGCCATGACGCCCGCTGTCGGGCGCGGCCACAGGCGCAGCACGGCGGCATGGTCGCGCCACCACAGCAGCGCCAGCGCCAGCGCGAAGGCCCCGCCATGCACGGCCGCCAGCGCCGCGCCCAGGTCCAGCCTGCCGTTGCCAACCCAGGCCTGCGACAGGTTGATGAGATTGAAGTAGACGAAGAAGATCAACAGCGCGAACACCAAGTTCCAGTTGTTGGGCCGGCGCGGGTTGGTGGCGGCCAGGCCCAGGCCCAGCAGCATCAGGTTGGCGGTGGCCAGCAACATGCCGAAACGCCAGGCCAGTTCGCCCTGGTTGCGCGCCGTCGGGTCACGGACCAGTTCCAGCGTGGGCAGTGCCTTGGGCGGTCGTGCTTCGGCCTCGCGCGCAGCGCGCTCGCGGACCAGCAGCCGAAACGAATCGAAGCTCGACAAGGTGCGCACGCCGGTCTTGTCGTCAAAGTCGTTGCGCTGGCCCCGGTCGAGCTGCAACCAGCGGTCGCCCGCGCTGTCGGCCTCGAGCCGCCCGCTGCGCGCCGTGATGAGGCTCTCGCCATGGTCCTGCCCGGTTAGTACGAACACGTTGCGCGTGTTGACGCCGTCGGCGCTCTCGCGCTCGACGAAGAACACGCGCTTGCCGTCAGCCGAGGTCTGGAACACACCGGGCGCCACGCGCGACAGGTCTGATCGCTGCCGGTAGCGGTCGCGCAGATCCAGGCTGTTGCGGTTGCCCCAGGGCCAGACGAAAAGCAGCAGCAGCGCGGCCACCATGAGCACCGGCCAGGCCGTGCGCAGCACCGGCCGCACGAAGCGAGCCAGGCCCACGCCGCCGCTGAACCAGATCACCATCTCGCTGTCGCGGTACATCCGGCCCAGGGTCACGACGATGGCCACGAACATCGACAGCGCCAGCATCGTCGGCAAGTGACCCAGCGCGGTGTAGCCGAGCACCAGCACCACGTCCTGTGGCGACACCGACCCCTTGGCGGCCAGACTCACGGTGCGCAGCAGAAAGGCCGTGAGCACGATGGTGAGGATCACCACCAGGGTCGCGCCGAAGGTGCGCGCCAGCTCGCGACGCACGGTTGAATCGAATAACATCCGCCGCTTTTCCCCTCGCGTCGAACGAAGGGTCGCTCCCGGGTTCATGGACCCGGCAAGAGGGCCCGAATGGCGGGCTCGAACGGTCGAGCCCGAAAGGGGTACATGAAAGACGGATTATGGACTTCAAGACCCTGCTTACTCCGAAGGACGGGCTATCTGGCGTGAGCGCAGATGCGCTGCTGCTGGTGATCGCGGGCGACCAGTTGGGCGCCGAGCTGGATCCAGCACTCGCGGCTGCCGTCAAGGCCGCCCTGGACGCCGGCGACCTGACGCTCAAGGCCGGCCAGACTCTGTACCTGCATCGTGTGGCCGGCGTCAAGGCCGCACGCCTGGTGGTCGCTGCCTGCGGCGACGCCACGCCGTCCGCCTGGCGCAAGGCGCTGCTGGCCGGCCTGGGCGCCATCAAAGGTGGTGGTGCCCGCCATGTGGCGGTGGCCGCGGCGGGACTGGGCGCGCTGACCGACGCTCACGCCGAGGCCTTGTCCGCGGTCGCCAGCGAGATGACCTACGTCTACCGCCACACCAAGCCCAGCGCGCCTGCGTCGCCCAGGCTCGAGCGCGTGAGCCTGGTCTGCGACAAGCTCGGCTCGTCCGCGGTCGAAGCCGGCTTCAAGCGCGGCCGTGCGATCGCCGCCGGTGTGACGCTGGCTCGCGAATGTGCCAACCGGCCCGGCAACCACTGCACGCCGAGCCACCTGGCACACGTAGCCAAGGCGCTGGCCAAGTCGCATGGCCTGAAGGTCCAGGTGCTCGAGCGCAAGGATGCCGAGAAGCTCGGCATGGGGGCGTTCCTGGCGGTGGCCCAGGCCTCGCACGAGGCGCCGAAGTTCATCGTGCTGCGCTGGTTGGGCCGGGCCAAGGGCGATGCGCCGGTGGTGCTGGTGGGCAAGGGCATTACCTTCGACACCGGCGGCATCTCACTCAAGCCCGCGCCCGAGATGGACGAGATGAAGTTCGATATGGGGGGTGCTGCCAGTGTGCTGGGTGCGCTGCGTGCGGTGGCTGAACTCGAGGCCAAGGTCAACGTGGTCGGCCTGATCCCGACCTGCGAGAACATGCCCGGTGGCCGCGCCATCAAGCCCGGCGACGTGGTGACCAGCCTGTCGGGTCAGACCATCGAGATCCTCAACACCGACGCCGAGGGCCGCTTGATCCTGTGTGATGCGCTGACCTACGCCGAGCGCTTCAAGCCCGCGGCCGTGGTCGACATCGCCACCCTCACCGGGGCCTGCGTGATCGCGCTCGGCCACCACCGCTCGGGCCTGTTCAGCAGCAGCGACGCGCTCGCGGCCGAACTGCTGGCCGCCGGCGAACGGGGATCCGACCCGGCCTGGCGCATGCCGCTTGACGACGAATACGACGAAGCGCTGAAGAGCAACTTCGCCGACATGGGCAACGTGGGTGGGCGCGCCGGCGGTGCCATCACCGCTGCCAAGTTCCTGCAGCGCTACACCGCCAAGTACGACTGGGCGCACCTCGACATCGCCGGCACGGCCTGGAAGTCGGGCAAGGACAAGGGTGCCACGGGACGGCCGGTGGCGCTGTTGACGCATTTCCTGCTCGCCCGCGCGGCCTGAGGGCCGCCAGCCGCGGCGCACGAGCATGGCGGTCCGGGTCGAGTTCCACACCGGCGTTGCCGATGAACTGGGCTTTGCCTGCAGGCTGTTGCGCAAGGCCTATGGACAGGGCGTGCGCGTGCTGGTGAGCGCGAGCTCGGCGCGGCTGGCACAGTTGGACCGCGCGCTGTGGACTTTCGCCGAGCGCGAGTTCCTGCCGCACGTGCGCTTTGCAGTGCCGGGACCAGTGCCGGCCATTGCAGCGCGCACACCGATCTGGCTGGTCGACGGCGGCGTGCCGCTTGGCAGTCCGCCGGTGCTGCTGAATCTGGGCGCCGAGTTGGCGCCGGCGATCGGCGGCTTCGACCGCATCATCGAGGTCGTTGCCGTCGATGCCGACGAAGAGCAGCGCGGCCGCGCCCGCTGGCGGGCCTATGTCGCTGCCGGTTTGCAGCCGCGACACCACCCGGCTGCCGCCGCACTGAAGGGCGATGCGGCCTGATCGGGCACACCCTGTCGGCCGGAACGTCGGACGCGGCGTTGTGGTCGAGCGCCGTCCGTGCTGGACGTCGGCGACACCCGCACAGGACGCTGGCAATCCCTGTTGGGCAGCTTGGCGCTTTGCGGTATCGTCCTGGGCTTTTCCATCTTCAGCGTTTGTCGAAACGACAACACACCACCGGAGGTTTGTTCATGCAAGTCAAGTTCAACGTGATCGTCGGCGCCGCCGTCGTCCTGATGGCCAGCACGGCCGGCACGGCCTACGCGCAGGACATGGTCGTCAAGATCGGCCACGTGGCCCCCACCAGCGGCCAGATCGCGCACCTGGGCAAGGACAACGAGAACGGTGCCCGGATGGCGATCGAGGAACTCAACGCCAAGGGCGTGACGATCGGCGGCAAGAAGGTCAAGTTCGAACTGCTGGCTGAAGACGACGCGGGTGACCCCAAGCAGGGTACCGCCGCAGCGCAGAAGCTGGTCGACGCCAAGGTCAACGGCGTGATCGGCCACCTGAACTCAGGCACTTCGATTCCCGCGTCCAAGATCTACAGCGACGCCGGCATTCCGCAGATCAGCCCGTCGGCCACCAACCCGAAGTTCACCCGCCAGGGCTACAAGACCACCTTCCGCGTGGTGGCTGACGATGTGCACCTGGGCGGCACGCTCGGCCGCTACGCCGCGAAGGATCTCAAGGGCAAGAGCATTGCCGTCATCGACGACCGCACCGCCTACGGCCAGGGTGTGGCCGACGAGTTCGAGAAGGGTGTCAAGGCCAACGGGGGCAAGACCGTGGGCCGCGAGTTCACCAACGACAAGGCGACCGACTTCACCGCCATCCTGACCAGCCTGAAGGCCAAGAAGCCGGACATCGTCTTCTTCGGCGGCATGGACGCGGTGGCCGGTCCGATGATGCGTCAGATGAAGCAGCTCGGCATCGAAGCCAAGTTCATGGGCGGCGACGGGATCTGCACCAGCGAGCTGCCCAAGCTGGCCGCGGGTTCGATGGGCGATGGCCAGGTCGTCTGCGCCGAGGCCGGTGGCGTCGAGGGCGCGGCCAAGAAATCGATGGACGATTTCAGCGTCGCCTTCAAGAAGAAGTACAACGCCGACGTTCAGGTCTATGCGCCCTACGTGTACGACGCCCTCAACGTGATGGTGGCGGCGATGGTCAAGGCTGGCTCTGCCGAACCGGCCAAGTACCTGCCGGTGCTGGCCAAGACCGAGGGCTACAAGGGTGTGACCGGCACGATCGGATTCGACAGCAAGGGCGACATCAAGAACGGCGCGCTGACGCTCTACACCTACAAGGGTGAAAAGCGCTCGCAGATCGCTGTAGTGCGCTGAGCCTCCGCTCCTGAACGACAAGGGCGCCTGCGGGCGCCCTCTTTTCTGGCCGCTCAGTCTGTCTCGGACTCCACCAGCAGCGCCACGCTGCGCGAGCGCAGCATGAACTCTGCGCTGCCCGACCAGTCACGCTGGCCGCGCGGCGCGGTGCTGTCGAGTTCGAGCTGCCAATCTCCGGCCGGGAGGTGGAAGACCACGTCGTGGTCGTGTGCGTTGAACAGCAACAGCAGCGAGCGTTCCCCGTGCCCGGGTCGCCCGATGTGCGCGCCCAGCACGCGCAGCGCGCGGTCGTGCCAGTGCTCCACGGCGAGCGCCTTGCCCGATGCGCGCCGCCATGCCAGGTCGACGCGGCCACGGCCATCTGGCAGCCCCGTGTACCAGTGCCCGGCCAGCGGCAGCCAGCGCCGGCGCAGCGCCAGCAGGTGCGCGGTGTAGTGCAGCAGGTCCTGGTCTGCGGCCGACCAGTCGATCCAGGTCGTCTCGTTGTCCTGGCAGTAGGGG
>JANOJJ010000422.1:0-5229 GCA_031408155.1 Rubrivivax sp. | reverse complement strand
CGGCGGGCCCGCGCCTAGCCTGGAGAAAAAATCCATCAATTTAATTCGTACTGCCTTTTATGAAACGGACTACTAGGTCGAGAAGGATGCCGCCAGCGACCCCAGCATCAGGTTCCAGCCGTCGGCGAGCACGAACAACATCAGCTTGAAGGGCAGCGCCACCAGCACCGGGCTGAGCATCATCATGCCCAGGCTCATCAGCACGCTGGCGACCACCATGTCGATGATCAGGAACGGGATGAAGATCATGAAGCCGATCTGGAACGCACTCTTGAGCTCGCTCGTCACGAAGGCCGGAACGAGCACGCGCAAAGGCACCTGCTCGGCCTTGCTGCCCTCGGGCAGCTTGGCCAGCTTGCTGAACAGTTGCAGGTCGGCCTGGCGCGTCTGCTTGAGCATGAAGCCGCGCATCGGTATCTCGCCTCGCTTCAAGGCTTCGTCGAAGCCGATCTCGTTGGCGGCAAAGGGCTTGTAGGCCGAGTCGTAGACCTGGTCCAGCGTCGGCCCCATCACGAAGAAGGTGAGGAACAACGACAGGCCCAGGATCACCTGGTTGGGCGGTGCGGCCTGCGTGCCCATGGCCTGGCGCAGCAGCGACAGCACGATGACGATGCGCGTGAAGCCGGTCATCAGCAGCAGCGCCGCCGGCAGGAACGACAGCGCACTGAAGAAGAGCAGCGTCTGCACCGGGACCGAGAAGCTGGTGCCGCCGCCGCCCTGGCCCACCAGCAATGGCAAGTTGCTGCCTCCAGCGCTGGCTTGTGCGAGCGCGCCGTCGGCGCTGGCCAGCAGCGCCAGACCGATCAGCGCAAACCGGATCTCAGTGCTGCGCATCATCATTGCCGACCTTGCGGCGCAGGCGTTGCAGCAGCGGCTCCAGCGTGGCCGCCGGTGTTTGCAGCGGCAAGGGGCCGTCATCCTGCGGCGCCATGATGTGCAGGTTGTTGATGCCTTGCGGCGTGACGCCCAGTACCAGCCAGAGCCGATGGTCGCCACGGCCGACCTCGACCGTGACCACGCGCTGCGAGCTCGACAGCGGCAGCACCGCTACCGTGCGCGCCGTGCCGGCGGCCTGGTTGTGGCCGAGCGACGAGCGCTTGACGAGCCACAGCGTGAGCGGAATGGCAGCCACCACCAGCGCCAGCCACAGCAGTGAGGACCAGTCGTTGACCATCGGTGGCCGCCTTCAGGTGCGGCCCGGACTTGCCGCCCGCGCCGGGGCTTGCAGGCAACGGCCGCCGGCCCGGCAATCGCACGAGCGCAGCGCCGTTCTCACGTCCGACTCAGCCTGCGCATGCGTTCGCTCGGCGTGACGATGTCGGTCAGCCGGATGCCGAACTTGTCATTCACGACCACCACCTCGCCCTGGGCGATCAGGAAGCCGTTGACCAGCACGTCCATCGGTTCGCCGGCCATCGCCTCGAGCTCGACCACCGAGCCTTGCGCCAACTGCAGGATGTGTTTGATCGGGATCCTCGTGCGGCCCAGCTCCACGGTGAGCTGCACCGGGATGTCGAGGATCATGTTGATGTCGTTGCCGGCGCCGCCGGGCAGGTTGGGCGCCGTGCTCGAGAAGGTCGCGAAGGCCGCCGGCGACACGGTCTGGCTGGCCGAATTGATCACGTCGCCGGAGCGGCCGGTCGAGGCCGCGCTGGTGTTGGCGGGCGCGGCGGGGGCCTTGCTCTCCTCGAGTGCGGCCGCCCATTCGGCAGCCATGCGGTCCTCTTCGGACATCTGCGGGGTGGCGTCAGCTGACATGATTCTCGGCTCCGATCCAGCTCAGGTTGGAACTGCTGAGCAGTTGCTCGATCTTGATGGCGTAGTGACCTTTGGACAGACCGTAGCGGCAGTCGAAGACGGGCACGCCGTCGACCTTGGCCTGGATCATCGGGTCGAGGTCGAGCTCGATGAAGTCACCCGGTTTGAACGACAGCAGTTGCTCGACCGTGGCCGGCGCCGTTCCCAGCTCGGCCACCAGTTCGACCTGGGCCGCCTGGATCTGCTGCTTGAGCAGGTTGACCCAGCGCCGGTCAGGCTCCGACGCGTCGCCCTGGATGGTCGAATACAGCACGTCGCGGATCGGCTCCAGCGTCGAATACGGGATGCAGAAGTGGACCGAGCCCGTGGTCTCGCCGATCTCGAGCGTGAAGTTGGTCGAGACCACGATCTCGCCCGGGGTGGCGATGTTGGCGAACTGCGGCTGCATCTCCGAGCGCTGGTAGTCCAGGTCCAGCGGGTAGATCCCTTGCCAGGCCTTGCGGTACTCGCAGATGATGCATTCCACCAGGCGCAGGATCACGCGCAGTTCGGTCGGGCTGAAGTCGCGGCCTTCGATGCGGGTGTGGAATTTGCCGCTGCCACCGAACAGTGAGTCGATCACCGAGAACACCAGGCTCGGGTCGCACACGATCAGGCCAGCTCCGCGCAAGGGCTTGACCGACACGATGTTGAAGTTGGTTGGCACCACGATTTCGCGCAGAAAGGCGCTGAACTTCTGCACCTTGATGCCACCAATCGAGACCTCGGGCGACTTGCGCATCAGGTTGAACAGGCCGATGCGGATGTTGCGGGCGAAGCGCTCGTTGATGACCTCCATCGTCGGCATGCGGCCGCGGACGATGCGTTCCTGGCTGGCCAGGTCGTAGTCGCGGATGCCGCCCTGAGGCCTTTCTTCCTCTTCGAGCTTCTGGCTTTCGCCGGTGATGCCTTGCAGCAGTGCATCGACTTCGTCTTGCGAGAGGATCTGCTGATTCATGGGGCGGTGGCCGGCTCGATCGGTCGTTCGGTGGCTTACTGGACGATGAAGTTGGAGAAGTGCACCGCCACCACCGGCAACGGTATTTCGGCCTTCTTCTTTTTCTTGTTCTTTTTCGGCGCGTCAGGCGTGATGTCGGTCTCGGTCTCGGGTTCTTCCACTGCGACGCCGAGCGCGCGCGAGGTGGCGCGCTGGATCTCGCCGGCCAGTTTGGTCTTGCCCTCGGCACCCAGGATCTGGGTCGATGACTTGTGCGCCAGCACCATCAGGATGTTGTTGCGGATGGCGGGCATGAAGGTCTTGACCTGGTCGGCGGTCGTGGCGTCACTCAGCTCCAGCGTCAGAGCCACCTGGGCATAGCGCTCGGTCTCGCGGTCGGTCAGGTTGACGGTGAAGGGATCCAGCGGCGCGAACACCGGGGCGCGCTTGGAGTCAGCCTTGGCTTTGGCGGGGGCCTCGTCGACCTGCGCGGTCTCGTCCGCGCCGTCTCCGTCGGCGACGGCCTTCTTCTTCAACACCACGATGGCGGCGCCACCTCCGCCACCCAGCAACAACACGGCCGCAGCGACGACGATGATGATCAGCCGTTTCTTGCCCCTGGGTCTGGGTGCGGGCGGGGGGGTGTCAGCGGCGGCGGCGGCGTTCGACATGGAGCTTCCTGTTGGCGCGACCGGGAACAATCCGGCCTGCATCTGTGAGTCCCATTATTCAAACCCGGGGCGCGGCGCCATGCGCTGAAAAGGACCCTTAAAGTCGGCCTATCGGCAACCAGCGAAGACAGCCGCTGGCGCAGCGACGACATCACACCAGCGGCCGCTCGGTGGCCGGCGCGGGCCAGCGCGGGCCGGCTGCCGGCCGATCAGGCGTAGGTGTCGAGCACGCCTCGGTGGCGTGAGCGGCGCAGTGAGTCTGCGCCGAGCGGCGCATCGTCGGCGCCGCGACCGATGTCAGGACGGTCTTGCGGTCGGCTCGGCGCGTCGGTGTCGCCGGGCTCGCGCAGGTTGTGCCGTGACTGCTGGAACACGCCACCGCCGGTCAACGTGAGGCCGTTCTCGCGCAGCGCCGCGGCCAGCGTCGGCATCGCCTGTTCGAGCAGTTCACGTGTCTGCGCGCTGTCGACCGCCAGATGCACCTGCGCGGTCGAGCCATCGAGCGTGATCTGCACCGCGATCGGGCCCAGCTCGGCCGGGTTGACGTGCACGCGTGCCTCCTGCACGCCATTGCGCGCCAGTACGGCCAACTCGCCGCACAGGCGTGGCACGAAGTCACTCGCCGCAACCGGCGTTGACAACTGCAGTTCGGTGGCTGCGCGTGCAGCGTTTGCGGCGCTGCCGGGCGGCGCCAAGGTCTGGCCGACGCGAGCCAGTTCAGCCGCGAAGGCAGGCAGCGTTGGCGCTGACGGGGCCGGTGCAGCGGTCGCTGCAGGCTCGTCGCGATGAGCCTGCGACAGCGCTGACGGACCCTGCGCGGCTGGCGTCAGCTCAGCAGCCCAGGCCGATAGGCTGCGCGCCTTGGCCTGGCCGGCGCCGACATTTGGGTTCGACTCCGGCGCGACGGCCGGACTGCCGCTTGGGTGGCTCGGATCATGCGGCGCGGCGACAGCGGCAGTCGGCGCAGCAGCAAGGCTGGCGTCAAGTCGGTCGCGCTGCGGCGCAGCGGCTGCGTCGGCTGCGGCGTCCGCTGGGCCAACGCTGGCAGGGGGCAGCCGGCTGCCAGGCAAGCCCTGCGCAAGGGCCATCCGCGGTCGATCCCGGTGCGCGCTGATCGTTGCCGGGCCGGGGCCGCTGGCCGGGTCGTCGATCGGGTTGCCGGCCGCGCCGCCAGGCGGGCCGGCAGCCGGCGACCTTGCAGCGCCTGCCGTCAAGGCAGCGGTCTGCGCTTGCATCGGCAGCGCCTGAACGGGGGTCACGGCGGCTGGACGGGATTCGGCGGCCCTGGCCTCGAGCGGATCGTGACGCCGGCCGACCGGGCCGGCAGCGGCGTGGTCGCCGTCGCGGCCGGCCGCTGCAACCTGGGCGCTGGGTTGCGGACCGGGCCAGCGCTGCAGGGCCAGCTCGTGCTTTCGGGTCTTGCGTGAGCCCGGGCGGCGGCCGCGTTCGGTCTCGCTGTTGTCGGTTGCGGCTCGCGCGGCCGGGTCGGCATCGACGCCTGGCCGTGCGCCGTGTGCTGGCGCAGCGTTGGGGTCGGCCACGCCCTGGACCTGCTCCAGTTCGCGCGCAAAGGTGCCGGGCGCTGCGCCGCGAGCGTTGTTGCGCAGCGCTGCACTGGACGCAGGCGTCGACGCCAAGGCGCTCGGGCCGCCGAGGGCGGCTGCCGGGGCAGGAGCGGTCATGGCTGGCTTTCCTCAGTCTTGCATCGCCGCGCCCTGGCGGCGGCGTTGGCGGCCGACCTGTTGTGCGGCCTCGTCGGTCTGGCGCTGGTCGCGCCGGTTTTCCTGGCGCAGCCGCTCGGCGCGGCGACGTTCCATCAGCTTG
>JANOJJ010000379.1:0-1653 GCA_031408155.1 Rubrivivax sp. | reverse complement strand
CACCGTGTTTCCGAACCTAGAGCGGCTCACGGAGTTTTCGGCCCTGGCGCAGGGTCTACTCGTCGGCGTCGTGCCGCGCGGTGACAACCTCGAGCTCAAGCTCTACTTCAACACGCGGGCGACGGCTTCCGCAGAGCCGATGGGAGGCTCGTTGGCGTCGCGCGTCACCGGTGTGTCGCCAGTCGCCTACAGCACCGACCAGGAGTTCCTCAACACGTTGGGCGCATCCCCCGACAACCCCAGCCCGTACGCAGCCAACGCGTTCGATTGCGTCAACCTGATCGCTCTCGCTGCGCTGGCCGGCGAGTCCACGCAGCCCGCGACGATCGCGTCGCTGATCCCTTCGGTCAGTGCCAGCGGGTCGCCGTGCAGCTCGTTCGCCGGTTGCCGAACCGAGATCGAGAACGGCAGCAACATCAACTACGACGGGCCTGGTGGACCCCTGACCGTCAACAGCGACGGCGACCTCTCAGAGGCCGAGTTCGAGTTGTTCGGGTTCGACGGATCGGGCCGGGACTACAAGAAACGCACCATGCAGGTCCCCGGTTAGAGACGTTCACTTCCGGTCAGAGACTGGCCATCAACTCTTCGACCGGGGTCACCATCCCGGTGTAGAACGGACCGAACTCGGCATAGACCGCCGACGCCTCGTCGAACCGCATCGTGTACACGACCTCTTTCAGATCATCAGGGTGCACACCGAACAACGTGACACCCCATTCGTAGTCGTCGAGGCCGGCAGAGCCGGTGATGTACTGGGCGATACGACCAGCGAACTTGCGGCCACTTGCGCCATGCTCCTGCATCAACTCGCTGCGCCGTTCATACGGCAGCGTGAACCAGTTGACATCGCCATCGCGCTTCTTGCTCATCGGGTAGAAACACCACGCCGGCATCGCATAGTCGAGGTGGCTCGGCGGGATCGTCGGGTACAGGCGGGGCCGCTTCATGTCGTCGGGCATCTGCGCGGCATACTCGCTGACCTCGCTGAGGCTGACGTACGAATCGACGACGTCGAGCCCGGCGTGCTGCACCGCTGTCTGCAGGGCACGCAATTCGCGCAGGTTCTCGTGGACGGCCATCACCGCCACGTCGCACTTGTGGCCGAGCATCGCGACCGTGACAACTTGGCATCCAGCAGCCTCCGCCGACTTCACGGCGGCAACGACCGCCTCGGCGTCGACCAGCGGTGTGGGTTTGCAGAACAGATGCAGCACACCGACGCCGGTAGACGGCGAGACAGGTTCGCTCTTCATGCGTTCAGGCTAGAGCGCCACTCGCTCGGGCGCATAGACGTTGAGACGTTGGGCGCGCACGAAACCGGCCAATGTCAGCCCGGCGCGACGGGCGGTGTGCACGGACAGCACCGTCGGGGCGCTGACCGCCACCAACGTGCCAAAACCTGCGGCCCAGGCCTTCTGCACCAGTTCGAAGCTGGCTCGACCGCTTACGAACAGGCCGAGGCCGGTGGCCGGAAGATGACCGTCGAGCAGCATGTGGCCGACCACCTTGTCGACGGCGTTGTGGCGGCCGACATCTTCGCGCGTCGTCAACACCTCACCGCTCGGCGTAAAGGCAGCTGCGGCATGCACGGCGCCGGTGGTCGAGAACAAGCCCTGGCCGGTGAGCACCGCCGATGGCATCGCCGCCAAC
>JANOJJ010000346.1:0-10505 GCA_031408155.1 Rubrivivax sp. | reverse complement strand
GGCGCCCCGTCAGCAGGGCCAGCGCTTCACGTTCCGCGGGGCTCAGTGAGCCCAGGCGCAGCAGACCCGGCGGCGCGCCCGGCGCCGCGCGCTCGCAATGGCGGCGCAGACGCCGGCGCAGCGCCGCCAGTTCGTCGCCGCCGAGCAGGCGCTGCAGTCGAGCGTCGGGCTCGGTCATGGCGCGGCGTCAAGCGCCGGCTGCGCGTCGGCCGCCGGAAAGCGCCGCCCTGGGTCGTCCTCACGCCGGCGGGCGCGGCCGTCCCAGGCCCAGCGCGAGACGAATACGGCGTCGATGCCTTCGCGGCGCTGCAACTGGCAGATCGATACGCCAGGCAGTTCGGCATAACAGGCCCATTCGCGTTCGCTCGTGATCACGAAGTCGAGGTCGAACTCGCGCACCAGGCCCATGCAATGTGCGCGCGCGCGGCGTCGTCGATGCCGGCAAAGGCTTCGTCGAGCAGCATCAGCCGCGGCGCCAGCGGGCGGCTGCCGTAGAAGCTGGCCACCGCGGCGAACAGGGGCACCGTCAGGCCCAGCGCCCGTTCGCCGCTGGAGGCCGGGCCCGACAGCTTGCGCCACTGGCCGTCCTGCAGCCGTTCGACGCGGAACTGGTGCCAGCGCCGGTAGTCGAGCGCGCGCGCGAGCTGCTCGAGCAGGCTGCCCTCGGCCTCGAGGTCGCTGCGCTGGCGCTCGTCCTGGATGCGCTGCTGCAGCAGGCGGCCGAGCACGCGCCGGTCGTCGGCGCTCCACAGCTCGGCACGCGTGTGCAGCAGCCGCTCGCGCGCGGCATGCAGCCCCACCGGCGCGCCTTCGCCTTCTGGCAGGGCCTGCCACAGCAGCCGAAAGCGCACGCCGGTGCTGGTCGGTCGCTTGTGCAGCTCGCGGTTGATCGCCTCGACCTGGGTCGCGGCGCTGCGCATCAGGCGCTGGATCTCGGCCGCAATCTCGGCCTGCAGGTGGTTCTCGAGCACCTCGCGCTCGCGTGCCGTCAGCAGCGCCTGCCGCTCGGCCAGGTCGGCGGCCAGGATGCGCGCCAGCTGCTCCGGTCGTTCGGGCTGGTTGCGGTATTGCACGTGCACCACGAAGCCGAAATCAGTGGTCTCGGCTGCCGCCTGGTGACCCAGCGCGCTCAACGACCGTTGCAGTTCAACCAGTTCCTCGGTGACCTGCTGCTGGACGCGCTTCCAGCGCTCGTCGCTGTCGTCGAGCGTGGCCAGCGCCTGCTCGATGCGGCGCGCCAACGACAGCGCCGGGTCGATGGTCCAGGCGTCGCGCGGATCGGGCAGGTCAGCGTCGGCCAGGGCCGAAGCCAGCAGCCCGGTGGCGGCAAAGGCGCGCAAGCGCTCGACTGCCAGCAGGCGGGTCTGCACGCGCTGGGTGAACTGCTGCTCGGCGCTATCGGCGCGCTGCTCGGCGCGGGCACGGACTTCGGTCGCGCCGCGCAAGGCCGCGTCATAGGTCTTGCAGGCCTGCTCCACGCGCTGGACCAGGCTGCGCGCGCGGCCGATGCGCTGGCGCAGGCCCTGCACGTCGTCGCCATGCGCGGCGTTGAGCGCGGCCAGCCGCGAGCGAGCCGATTCCTGCTCGGCCAGTGCAGCCTGACGTTGCATCGCGCGCGTGGCCAGGCGGCGGCTGGCCTCGGCCTCGCGCTCGTGCTGGCGCGCCCGTTCGGGCAAGGTGCTGCCCAGCACGCGCACTGCCGCGGCCAGCCGGTGCAGCGTCTCGGCCCAGGCGTGCAGGGCCTGGTCGGTCGCGTCCAGTCCGGCGGCGTCGGCGCTCAGGTGCAGGTCGGTCGCGTCGTGTTCGAGCGTCCGCCGCGCCAGCTGCTCGGCATCGGCCGCAGCGCGGCAGCGCGGTTCAGCTTCGGCCACGCGCGCGAGCTGGGCGCGTAGGTCGCGCGCACGCCGTGCGGCGCTGTCGTGCGCCTGGTGCAGCGCCTGATCGCTGGGCGCGTGTTGCCATTCCCAGTCGATGCGCGCGGCGGCGGCGTCGAGCGCCTGGCTTTCGCGCTGCAGCACCTGCAGCGCGGTGTCGATCTCGGCCTGGCGGGCGGCGATCGCTTGCAGCCGCCGCTGCCGCGCCGCCAGCCGCGCCGCATGACCGATGTAGCGCGCTGCGGGCGACTGCGCGACGCCGCTCAGGCCGGCCAGGCGAAAGCGGCCGTCGAGCGCGAACCAGGCTTCAGCGCTGCCGTCGTCGTCGGCGCTGCAGGCCAGGCTGGCCAGCAGGCGCTGCACCAGGGCGGCCGAGCCGCTGCGGTCGGCCGGCGCCGCCGCGTGCAGCACCTGGGCCAGGCTGGGCCCGGCCACCGGCGCGCGCGGCAAGGCCTGGGCATCGAGCCAGGGCTGGCCCTGCGGCCCGTGCAGCAACTGCCCATCGGGCGTGACCCAGGCGTCGAGCAGGCCGCTGGCGTGCAGCCCGGCTTCGAGCGCGGCGCGCTCGGGGGCGGCCAGGCTGCGGTCGAAGTCGAGCAGCTGCCACAGCGCCGCACCCTCCTGCGGCCGGCGTGTGTCGTTGCCGCGCCAGGGCGGCGGGCTGGGGTGTTCGTCGACGCCCGCCTGCAGCCGGGTGCGCTCCTGCTCCAGCGTGGCTTGCTCGTCGGCCAGCACCCGGGCTTGCTGGTCACGGAGGAGGCGGCTTTCGGCCAGGCGCTGCACGGCCTGGCCCTGCGCGATGCGCAAGGCGGCGTGCAGGGGGTGGTCGCCGCTGGCGTGCAGCACCCAGTCGGCGAGTTGCGCGAGCAGCGGCTCGACAACGAGCGGCAGCTCTCGCAAAGCGCCGGCATGCTCGCTCCAGGCCTGCACATGGGCCTGGCCGGCACGGTCCACGGCGTCGTCGGCCACGGCGCGCTGCGCGGCCGCTTCTTCGCACTCGGCCTGGCGCTCGGCCAGCGCGTGCTGCTGGCGCTGGTGCTCGCGCTGCGCTTCGTTGCAGGCTGCCAGCCGGCGGCGCAGCAACTGCACCTGCTCGCGGCGCCGGGTGGGCAGGGCCAGCAGTTCGCCCTGGCCGCGTTCGAGGTCCTTCGCCTCCAGCAACGCCAGCGTCGCGGCGTCGGTCTGCGCGTAACGGTGCGCCAACCAGGCGGCCCGCTGGCCGACGTCGTCGGCCAGCGCGGCGCTGCGCTGGCGTGCCTGCGCCCACTCGTGTTCGCTCGCCTCGGCACGTTGCTGTTGTTCGCGCAGGCGCCGGGCTTCGCGTGCGGCGTCGGCCCGGGCGTCCTGATGATCCTGTTCGGCCTGGGCGGCCTGGTCGTCGCGGCGCCGCGCGTCGCGCGCCGCTTCGTCAAGCCGAAGCGCGGCACCGTTCAGCGGGTCGGCCAGCAAGGTGTCGAGTTGCTGTCGGCGGCCAACCAGCGTGCGTTCGGCGCGTTCGCTGCGGGCTGTCGCAGCGAGCTCCTGCGCGCGCGCAGTCGAGCCGGCGGCTTGCGCCTCGTGGCGGGCGCGACTGGCGGTGTCGTGTTCGGTCTGGGCCTGGCGCAGCTCGCGCGCCTGGCGCCGGCTGGCCATGCCGGCGTATTGGCGGTAGCGCTGGTCGAAGCGCTGCACGGCGGCATGCAGGCGCTGCGTGTCCTCGAGCTGGCGGCGTTCGTCCTCGAGCTGCGTCATGGCCTCGGCCACGTCGGCCAGCAGGTCCTGCGGCAGCGGCGCCAGCGATTCGGTCAGCGCGCTCGACAGGCCACGCTCGTCGTCGGGCCGGCGCGACAGCTGCGGCTGGCGCAGCTGGATCAGGGTGTCCATCAGCGCGGCATAGCGCGACGCGCCCAGCTGGTACAGGCGCTCGTCGACGGCGCGGCGGTAGGCATCGGCGCTGTCGAACACCTGGCCACGACCGGCCAGGCCGGTTTCCGGGTCGCCGTTGGCCAACGTTTCACGCAATCGCTCGCGCGTCAGTACCTGGCGTTGGGCGTTGGTCAGCCACAGGTCCTGCCCGAGGCGCTGCTGCTCGACCACGAAGTACCAGGCGTCGACCTGCGGGCGCGCCGCCACCGCGTGCAGGCCTACGCCGAGCGTGAGGTACTGCGCCAGTCCGTCGGCGCCGATGCGGCCGAACTCGATCCAGCTGTAGCCGGTGCGGCGCGGGTAGGCGTCGCCGAGCAGCAGGTTCCAGGCCATCTTCTTGCCGGCGTCGCCATCGGGCTCGAGGCGCGCCGGGCGCAGGCTGGCGTCGAGCAGCAACGGCAGTGTCAGCGACAGCACCTTGCTCTTGCCGGTGCCGTTGTTGCCGCGCAGCAGCAGGTGGCCATCGCGAAACCAGAACTCCTCGGCGTCGTAGCGGTACAGCTCGACCAAGCCCAGGCGCAGCGGTTGCCAGCGCGCGAGTGCGGGCGTCGGCAAGTCGGAGCGCTGCGCTTGGTTCATGCCTGGTCGAACAAACCGGCCTGCGGCGCGGGCTTCAACTCTGCCGGCGCCACCGCATAGCGCGCGATGGCCGGCAACGGTTGCAGCCGCTCGCCATCGCGCCGCAGCAGGTGGAGCTGCTGCAGGCGCAGCAAGGCCAGCGCGGCCAGTTCATGTTCGCCGCCGTCTTCACGCGCCGACTTGCGCCAGTAGCGGCCATAGCGTGCCTTGGCCTCGTGCAGGAAGGTGGCCACTTCGGACTCGGTGGCTGGACCGCACTGCGCCAGGTGCTCGGCCACCAGCAGCGCGGCGTGGGCTTCGGTGCCTTCGGCCGGCAAGGCGATGTCGCTCAGCTGGGCGTCGTCGTCGGTCAGCGCGCAGCCTTCGGCGCGCAGTTCGGGCGTCAGGCCGGTGGCTTCGGCCAGCCGCGCCGCCATGCTGCCGCGCTGGTTGATGAAGTAAGCCCGTTCGGCCTCGTCGAGGGTGTCTGCATACACCACCGGGTCGTCCAGCAGGCGGCGCGCCAGGCGATGGCGCAGCACGCTGCGCCGGGCCTCGTCGGTGTCGGCTGCATGTTCGGTGACGAGTGCGGCCAGCCGCTCGTCCAGGCTGGTCGGCGCGGCGTCGACAGGCCAGCTCGACGGGCCGCGCACCGCCGCCAGCAGGCCAGCCAGCGCAGCGCGGCGCAGGTCGTACAAGGCGTCGCCGCGTTGCGCGGCCGATTGCACGTAGCCTTCTTCGTCGCCGGCCACACGCTCGAGCACACCCAGCCGCAGCAGGGTCTGGCAGACCTGCACCAGGTCGCGCCGCTGGGCCGGGTTGTCGAGCGTGAACGTGTAGCCGCGCGCGGCCAGCGTGCTGTCGCCCGCCCATTGCAGCAGCCGTTCGCCCAGCGTGCGCAGGCTGATCTGCGCCTCGGCCCGTTCCAGCACGGCGCAGGCCAGGCACAGCAGGACATAGCGTGCACGGTCGAAGCGCGGCAGGCCACGGCTGGCGTCGCCCAGGTCGGCCGGGCGCTTGTACAGGCGGGCACCGTCGCGTTCCACGCGCAGTGGCCAGCCGGCTTCGCGCCGGAACCAGTCGCGCAACGCGTCGGCATGGCGGCGCACCTGCGGCAGCGCAGGGTCGGCCGGGCCCATCAGCGGCGCCATCAGCAGCGCGCGCACGGCGCTGCGGAACTCGTCGCTCTGGTGGCGGCGCTGCTGGGTGGCGATGCGCTGGCTGTCGGGTGTGACGGTGGTCGTCATGCCGTAGGCGTGATGGTCAGCAGGTGGTCGCGTCCGCTGAAGGCGCCGGCGGGGGTGTCGATGCTGGCCCGGCTGCCGTCGGCCAGCGGCTGCAGTCGCAGGTGATAGAGGCCGTCGCCGGTGTGACGCTCGATGCTGGCTGCGGGCCCGGCCTGCTCGGCCAGTGCCTCGCCCAGCAGCGACAGCAGCAGTGCAAAGGCCTGGCCGTCGAGCGTGTCGAGCTCCGACAGCCGCAGCGGCTGGCCGGTAGCCAGGCGCGCGCGAGCGGCCTGCGCCTGGCGCGACTCTTCGACCAGTTGCGCCGCCAGCGCGGCGCGTTCGGCGTCGCGCAGCCGCACGCGCGGCATCGGCCCGCGGGCGGCGGCCTCACCCAGTTCGCGCAGGCGTGGCTGCACGGCCAGCGGCGGGGCCTCGGCCCACGGTGTGGTGGCGTTCACGTCGACGCTCGATGCCGGCAATGCCGCCAGGTGCCGCGCCGGGTTGAGCGCGAAAGCGGCGCGCGCCAACCGGTGCGCGTCGGCGTCGCTGTCGCAGTCGGCAAACCAGGCGGCCAGCAGGCGCAAGTCGGCCGAGCGGTCGCTGCGCCCGCTGCGGCGTTCGTTGATCGCGGCGATGGCGCCCAGCAGTTGCGGGATGGCCGAACGCGCCCGCGCGCGCAGCAGCTCGGCCTGCGGTGGTTCGTGGCCGTCGACCCCACCGGGCAGGAACCAGCCGCGCAAGCCCTTCCAGCGTTCGCGCCAGGCGCGCCAGCGGCGGCCCTGTTCGTCGGACTGCTCGGTCGCGCTGCCAGGCGCAGCGTCGCGCGCCTCGCGTTCGGCTACGGCCAACAGCACCGGGTCGATGCGTGGCGACAACTCGGCAATCAACTGCGCGATCGGCTCGGAGCGTCGCACCAGATCGCCGACGAAGCGGTCGAGGTAGTCGATCAGCCGCTTCTTGTAGGCCACCACGGCCTCGACATCGGCGCGCTGCAGCTCGAGCGAACGCGCCACGCCGGCCATGAAGGCCTGCGCGTTGTCGGCCAGAGACTCGAACACGCGCACCAGGTCGCGCAGCGTTTCGTGCAGCTTGGGCACGTCGTCGCTGGCGCTGTCGACCAGCGCGGCCAGCGCCTGCAAGCGATGCGTGATGTCTTCCAGTGCCACGCTCTGCAGTTCGGCGCGACGCGACAGCAACTGCGCGAAGGTGGCCAGCGACGCCTCCACCGCCTCGCCGCCCTGCGACAGGCGGTACAGGTAGCGCGCGCGGTAGTAGTCAGCCAGCGTGGTGACGCGGGCGATGTCGGGCTGCGCCTCGAGGTTGCCCCAGGCCACCAGTTGCGCCAGCGCCGCAGCCAGTTCGTCGGCCGTCGGGCGCGCGCCGGGCCACTGGCCTTCAGCCAGCACCTCGTCGGGCCGCAACTGCAGCCGGTATTGCCGCTTGGCCGCAGCGAACACCTCGAGGACGACGCGATACAGCGCCGCCTTCTCGGCGCTGACATGGCGGAACAACTCGGCTGCGCTCAGAGGCAGCGGCATCGGGGGCTTTCGTGTGCGTGGCAGGTCAGGGGCTGGCGATCATAGGGTCGGCGGCGACGCCTTCGCGACAAGGCCGGCCCATCATCGACGACATCAGGAAGACGCTCTGGGCCCGCGCCGACAAGCTGCGCGCCAACCGGGACGCCGCCGAGTTGTCGATGCCCTGGGCCGGCCAGCTCTTGTCGCGCTCGGCGGCCTCGTGGCGCTGGTACTCGTCCAGCTCCAGCCCGTAGCAGGCGGGGCCGCGCACGAAGCCGGGCTTGCCGGTCCACACGGCCAGGCCGCGCAGGAAGCTCAGGTAGGTCTGGATCGTTGGCGGCTTCAGCTTGTCGTCGCGCCACACCTGCATCATGGCGCGGATGTGCTTGTGCGCCAGGTTGCGCGGGTCGGGCAGGGTCTTCAAGCCGGCGCGGTCGTGCAGGCCGCGGAAGAAGCGGCGCAGGAAGTCGGCGCGCTCCTGCCGCGTCTTAGCGCGCGCCGCGCAGGTCTTCCGCCCGTGTATCGGTTGTTTATTGACTTTTATCGCAGTTGCAGTTGCTGCACCACTGTTTGATCGCTTGGTTGAAAACGAGCTGCAAGCCCAAACCCTCGCCACCCTCCACGACACTCTGCTCCCCCGCCTGATCTCCGGCCAACTGCGCCTGCCGCAGGCCGAGGCGCTGGTCGGGTGATCGGTCATGCCGCCGGCTGCCGGCCACTTGTCGCGCCGGCTGAACGGCCTTACGATTCGCTAATTCGTAAGGAGTTTCCATGTCCGAATCCACCATCACCGCCAAGGGGCAGACCACCGTGCCGCGGGAGGTGCGTGACCGCATCGGTGCCGGGCCGGGCACGCGGCTGGTTTGGCACGTGATGCCCAACGGGTCGCTCATCGTCCGCGCCAAGACGCATTCCTTGCTGGACCTGGCGGGCAGCCTGAGGGCGCCCGACGGCAAGCGGGTACCCATCGAAGACATGAACGGCTGGCGCTGAAGCCAAGCCGGCTCTGCTGTCATGGCCGCGCTGGACACGAATGCGCTGCTGCGCTTCCTGCTGCAAGACGATGCGGCGCAGTCTGCCATCGCCACGCGGCTGATTCGTAAGGCGCTGGAGACGGGCGAAACCTTGTACGTTCCCGTTTCGGTGGCGCTTGAACTTGAATGGGTGCTGCGCTCGCGCTTCAAGCAGGACAAAGCGGCCGTGGCACAGACTTTCGCAGGGTTGCTGCAGACCGTGGAGTTGCACTTCGAAGCCACCGCTGCATTGGAATGGGCCTTGAGCGAGTACGAAAGCTCTGCGGCCGACTTTTCCGATTGCATCCACGCAGCGTTGGCCTTGAGTGCAGGCGAACAGCCGCTGTGGACCTTCGACAAGGCCGCGGCTGTACTGCAGGGTGCAGCCGAATTGAGCTGACCGAAGACCAGCTCGAACAGGAAGCGCTGGGCTGGTTGGCCGATGTCGGCTATCAACACCGCTACGGGCCCGATCTGGCGCCGCACGGCAGCACGCCCGAGCGCGCGTCGTACCGCCAGGTGCTGTTGTTCGAGCGCCTGCGTCAGGCCGTTGTGGCGCTGAACCCCGCCGTGCCGCAGGCGGCGCGCGACGATGCCGTCAAACAAGTGGTCGCCGGTGCTACTGGCCGCCAACCGGCAGTTCCACCGGCTGCTGGTAACCGGTGTACCGGTGCAATACCAGCGCGATGGCGACACGCGGGGTGACTTCGTCAAGCTTGTCGACTGGGCCGCGCCGGCGCGCAACGAGTGCCTGGCCGTCAATCAGTTCTCCATCACCGGGGCGCACCACACGCGCCGGCCCGACATCATCCTGTTCGTCAATGGCCTGCCGCTGGTTGCTGATCGAGAAGAAGATCGCCGGCTACCACCAGTTCCACGCCGTGCGCGCCGCTATTCGCCAGGTGGTTGCGGCATCGCGCCCCGATGGTTTGGCCAGCATCCGCGCCAAGGGCGGTGTGGTCTGGCACACGCAGGGCAGCGGCAAGAGCATCACGATGACCTGCTTCGCGGCGCGCGTGATGCAAGACCTGCGCTACGAAGCTCGCGACATCGACCAGTCCATCACTGCGCAGAAGAAGATCGACGAGTGCTTCGAGGCCAAGACGAAGGGCCTGAACGACCTGGCCAAGGCGCAGCTGAAGCAGAAGTGGGGCACGATGCAGCGCGTGCTCTCCAGCCAGTCGCGGCTGGAGAAGATCGTGGCCGACATCCTGTTGGACATGAGCACCCGGCCACGCCTGATGGACGGCCACGGCAACGCGATGCTGGTGGCTGGCAGCATCTACGAGGCGTGCAAGTTCTACGAGCTTTTCGCGAGAACCGAGCTGAAGGCAAGTGCGCCATCGTCACCAGCTACGTGCCCACCACGGCCGATGCCAAGGGCGAAGCCACGGGCGAGGGCGAGACGGACAACCTGCGCAAGTACCAGGTCTACCGGCAGATGTTGGCCGACTGGTTCAATGAGCCTGAGGACGTGGCGGCCGGTAAGGCCGAACTGTTCGAGAAGCAGGCCAAGAAGCGCTTCATCGAGCAGCCCGGCCAACTGAAGCTGCTGATCGTGGTGGACAAGCTGCTCACCGGCTTCGACTCGCCACCGGCGACCTACCTGTACATCGACAAGAAGATGCAGGACCACGGCCTGTTCCAGGCCATCTGCCGCGTGAACCGCCTGGACGGTGAAGACAAGCCCTACGGCTACATCATCGACTACAAGGACCTGTTCAAGCCGCTGGAAGGAGCGGTGGCCGTGAGAGGTATCGCTTCGCTCGATCTCTTCGTGCGCCCAGGGGCAAGCCAAGCACAGCGGGCAGCCGTGCTGGACCGCTGGTACCGGGAGCAGCTGAAGGCCTTGGTAGCGCCGATGTTCACCGCGTGGCAGGCCAAGCTCGGCGTGCAGGTCAGCGCCTGGGGCGTCAAGCGGATGAAAACGAAGTGGGGCAGCTGCACGCCCGCCAGCCGCCGCGTTTGGCTGAACTCCGAGCTGGCCAAGAAGCCGGTCGAGTGCATCGAGTACATCGTCGTACACGAACTGCTGCATCTGGCCGAGCCGAACCACGGCGAACGCTTCGTAGCGCTCATGAATCGTCACCTGCCCCGCTGGGCAGCTACGCAGAAGCGGCTGAACGCGGCGCCGCTCGGGTACGAGGAATGGGAGGTTTGAGTGCGCTGGGCCGCGATCTCAGAGTCGCCCCAGCCTGGCCAATGTCGCGGCGTACATTGCCGCGAGACATTCCCCTGGCGGTGCGACACTTCGGGTGGTCCGGTGCGCTCGGCGCCGGCTGGGGGTTACTAGATTGGCGCGCAGGGTTACTAGACAAGCCTGGGCGCAGGGCTTGTCTAGTAACCCGCCTTGTCCTGGCCAGAGTGCGTTGAACCGCAGCCATAATGCAGGGCATGTCTGCGATCCGTCCG